>CBILQL010000823.1:0-2170 GCA_966238865.1 uncultured bacterium | reverse complement strand
CCGCGCATGCGCACTCGGCGATCGGTCACACCCGGCAGCGACAACTGGATATCCACCAGCCGCTTCACCGGCGCCTTGATTCTTCCGACCGCCTTCAGCTCCTTGATATCTGACCCCGGAAATTCCCGGGTATAGATTTTGAGCCCGTCCGTCTCCTTGATGAGCTCCCATTTCTCCTCGCCGATTGCCGACCCGGCGAGCAAGGCAATCAGGGCGGGAATCATTCCGTTTTTGCAAAGTTTGAGCATCTCGGTTCCTTTCAAGGCATGCTATTTGGACAAGGGCGAAACATCACGATAACTGTCCGCCGGAATACATATATGTAAAAGGACGGGAAATACGCTACCAATAATCGCAAATTTTGCTGCAGAAACTGCCGATGCTTCGGGAATTACGGACGCGTCGCGAACCGGGAATGTGCACATATCTTTTACTTATGTTCCTGTAAGGAATTCTCCACGCTGCGGGCATAGAACTTCCTGATCCTGGTAAGCGCTTCCCCGTCCTCATTGATAAGGTCCACGTCGAAGGTCGCCACCCGGCCGGCCGTCGGGCTCTCCGCATCCATTTCCGCGAAGCGCGCCAGGGCATAGCAGGTGGGCGGGAGGACGCCCTTGATCTCAATGGTTCCGACGGCGAAGGGAATATGCAGGGATGCGTTCTCCGGTTTCCCGAGCCCGATGAGGGTTTGGAAGGCTCCGTCCAGGAGGGACGGATGCAGGATATAGTCGTAGAAGTCCGAGATCAGGTGATCGGGAACGGCCAACCTGGCCAGGGCGAAGGCATCTCCGACGAACATCTCCTGGATGGTCCGGAAGGCCGGGCCGTATTGGATGCCGGCTTTTTCGAAATCCGCATAGCAGCGCCTGCCATCGTAAGTCACGGCCATGCGCTTGAGGCTTTCCAGGTCCACGCGATCAAGGGGGGCGTGGGGAGCGGCATGCGGGTCCACATAGACGATCCGGCCTTCGGCATGGAGCCTCTCTTCATTGTCCATGTCCAAGGTGAAAATCCGTACCGAGACAGCGTCCTGCTCCTGGTTCAGCAAGGTCCGCACGGGCTGGGTCCCCTCTCCGAGTTCCAGGGGCAGGGACCAGGCCAGGTCCCGCACCTCGGCGACTTTCCTGCGGCCGGCCAGGTTGGCGGAAACGCAGGCCATTTCGAGCAGGGCCGAACCCGGCAGGATCCTCCGCCCTTTGACGACATGGTCGACGGCATGGCAGGAGGATTCGGACAGGAAGGAGGTGAAGCCTATCTCCGAAAAGCTGGATGAGTTGCAGGTCACCAGGGGATGCAGCCCGCTTTTGGCCGGTTCCGGAGCGGACGGCCCGGAGACCTTGCGGGTCTCGATCCAATGGCTTTGCCTGGCGAAGGGATACGTGGGAAGCGGAAGGCGGGAAGGGGTCCGTCCCGCATAGAGCTTTTCCCAGGGGACATGGGCCCCGCGGACCCAGGCCATGGCCAGGGTATGCCAATCCCGGACTTCCAGGGCGGCGGCCAGGTCGGGCTTGGGCAAGGACGGATCCGTTTCCGATTCGTATCTCCGGTCGCATTGCAAGTCCTTGAGGCCTTGCAGCAACTCGTCCTGGGTCGCGAAGCGGACCGCCAGGCGATGCCGCATGGGCTCGCGCCCGACCTGCAGGGTATGGCATAGCCCAGGAAGGGGAACGGATTCTTTGCGGGCCAGGTACCCGGCAAGGTCGGCGGACAAGGTGAGCAGGGATTCCCGGCAATGGGCCGAAAGGACGGCCAGCATCTCTCCGGGCGCTTCATCCGCGACGGCCGGATTCGCCGGGTCATACTCTTCGATGATCAGGCAGGCATTCACGCCGCCGGCTCCGAAGGAGTTGAGCAAGGCCCGTCGCGGCGCCTGGCCGGGCCCCCGCTGCCATTCTCCCAGGGTCCTTTGCAGGAAGAAGGACGATGGGGCGAAGTCGATGTCCGGATTCGCCGCTTCCGCGTCTATGGTCGGGGCGATTTTGCCATGCTTCATCTGCAGCAGGATCTTGGCCAGGCCGGTGATCCCCGCGGCGGATTCGGAATGTCCCGCGTTGGACTTGACCGATCCCAGCGGGCAGAAGCCCCGACGGGAGGTATGCCGCAGGAAGGCTTGCTGGAGGGACGCGACTTCGAGACTGTCTCCCAACCGGGTCCCGGTGCCATGCCCTTC
>CBILQL010000822.1:0-2175 GCA_966238865.1 uncultured bacterium | reverse complement strand
ACCAAGAACATCGCAACTCGCAACGAATTGATCACCGATCTCGGCAAATACCCGGAGCTCCGCTTCCTGGACCGCTTCGACGGCCTGGTGCCCATTGTCCTGGCGACCGCCGTGTTCCTGGTCGGCTGGCTGCTGGGGCGGTACGCCCCCGGCCTCGGCACCAACGGGTTGCAGATGCTTGTCTGGTTCTGCATCTCCACCGTCGTGCTCTTCCACGGCGTGGCCACCATCAACTCCCTGTCCCACGTCTACGGCAGCCGGCGCTTCAAGACCACCGACGACAGCCGCAACAATCCCTTGCTGGCCATGATCACCTTGGGCGAGGGATGGCACAACAACCACCACCATTACATGTACTCGGCCCGCAACGGCTTCTTCTGGTGGGAAATCGACATCACCTATTACGGCCTCAAGGCCCTGTCCTGGCTGGGCCTGGTCTGGGACCTGAAGCCGGTGCCGGACCGCATCAAGTACGGCATCGCCAAGCCGGCGGCGGAGGCCCCCGCGGGCGCCGAGGCTGCCCCGGCAAGGCGGCTTCCCGCCGCCGCCCCGGCCGAAGTACCGGCTCTGGCCCTGCAGGCCGCCACCCCCGCCCGTCCCGCGGCCATGCGCCCGCGGATGACGGGCCTCATGACCGGCTTGCCGGCGGCGCGTCCGATGCCCGTCGACAAGCCGTCGCGCCTGCCGAGCGCGCCGGCCTGACGGCGACCGAACCCCTTCCCGCCGCAAGGCTGCGCCGCCGCAATCCTGCCGGCGGCGAATTTTTTTAGCTTTTCCCCTGTCGCGGGGCGTAGCTCAGTCTGGTAGAGCGTCAGCTTTGGGAGCTGAAAGTCGTAGGTTCGAATCCTGTCGCCCCGACCATTCTTCAATACTCCATCCGGCAGCCGCGCTGCCAAGTCTTCGCCGCATTGATGCGCCTCATTTCCGGTGCGAGTCGCGGATTGCGGCCTTGACCTCCGGGATGCGCATGGCGGCGACGCTGAGGGAGCGGATTCCGGTCTCGAGGACGCGCGCGAGGGACTCCGGCTTGGCGGCCAGCTCGCCGCACAAGGTGACCGGCGTGTTTCCAGCCTCCTCTACGACGGACTTCAGGAGCCCGAGGATGACGGGATGGTCGTCCTGGAAATACCCGTTCACCAGCGCGCTTTCCCGGTCCGCCGCCATCACGTACTGGGTCAGGTCGTTGGTCCCCACGCAGAGGAAATCCGCGGGGCCGCGCAATGCGGCCACCGAGAGCGCCGCGGCCGGGGTCTCCACCATGGCGCCTATGGGCGGGACGGGCAGCCCCATCCTGGACGCCGCCGACTCGATCCGGGACCGGACGCGGGCCATCTCCTCAGGAAAAGTGACCATGGGGACCAGGATGCGCGCCTGGCGCGTCCGAGACACCAGGAGCATGGCCTCGATCTGGATTTCCAGCAGGGCCGGAAAGGCGAACAGCAGGCGGATGCCGCGCCGGCCCAGGAATGGGTTGAGTTCGCCGGGCAGGCTGATATAGGGGACGTTCTTGTCCCCGCCGATGTCCAGGAGGCGCAGGTTGGCGGGCCTACCCCGGAGCGGCTCCAGGCACCTCCCGAGGTATGCGGCGAACTCCTCGGTCGTAGGCAGGGTCCTCGCGGCCAGGAAGAAGCCCTCGGTCCGGAACAGCCCGATGCCGTCGGCCCCCGCTTCCATGGCCCGCTCCACATCGTCCTGGGTGCTGACATTGGCCAGCACCCGGATGCGCCTTCCGTGCGTCGTGATCGCCTTTTCGAACCGTTGCTCCCGGATGGTCGCCGACCGGCGGGCCAGGCGCGCCCGCTCCTTCTCGAAGTCCTGTACCGTTTTCGGGCCCGGGTTCACGGTGATGATCCCCGAATTGCCGTCCACCAGGATCGGGTTCCCGGTGGCGATGCTCAGGAGGAGGTTGGGCAGGCTTCCCACGCAGGGGATCCCCAGCTCCCGGGCCAGGATGGTGGCATGGGAGGCCGACCCGGCTTCGACGACGAGGATGGCGAGGCATGAGGCCGGCGAAAGGAAGACCGTATCCGAGGGCAGGAGCCGGCGGGCCACCAGGATGCTGTCCCCGGGAAGGTTTTCGAGCTGATGCGCCTGGACGCCCGCCAGCATTCCCAGCATCCGCTGGAGCAGGTCGTCCACGTCGTCGGCCCGCTGGGAAAGCATGGCGCTGGGAGC
>CBILQL010000821.1:0-2189 GCA_966238865.1 uncultured bacterium | reverse complement strand
TTCACGGGAACCCGCCATCTTGTAGAACCAATATTTTTGGCTAATTCCCGCAACCGCATCTTTCTGTTCGAATCGGTATCTTCGCAGGTTTTTTACGAATCGTGGGTCTTAAGATTTCCTTATGGCCAGGACGTGGGCAGGTCGGCGCTCGAGAAGCACAAGGATCCCCGCTCGTATACGCCGCCGGCATCCGGACCCGGGGAGCCCGGGAGGGGCGGTCGATCGGCCTGTTCGGCGTCCTGTTCGACTGGGGAGTACCCGGACCGGGGCTGGTGCGCGCGCAGCCGCGGTCCCTGCAAATAATTCTACCTTGAAGGAGTGGCCGGGCCCTCCCGGCCGCATCGTCGGAATGGCCGAAAATACGCGCACAGAGAAGATCCGGGCCCTGCAGGAGAGCGCCGACGTGCCCCAGGACCGGCTCCGGGAACACCTCGAGCGCCTGGATCCCGATTACTTCGACCAGTTCCAGGCCTCAGACATCAAGGGGCACCTGGCCGCACTCGATCAGCTTTCCGGCGGGCGCGTCTGCCGGCTGCTCTTCGTGCCCCGGGGGCCGGGCCGCTTCGCGGCCACTCTGGTCGGCTCCGACTGCTTCGGGCTCTTCTCCATCGTCACCGGCGTGCTGACCCTGGCCGGCTTCGAGATCGAGGCGGGCAAAATCTACACCTACAGGGACCGGCCGGCGCCGGAAGGCGGGTCGGCCGCTTCGCCCCAGGCCGGCGCTACCGATCCGGCCGGAGCGGATTCCCGGAAGATCATCGACTTCTTCGAGGTCACCCACCCCGGGCCCCTGGCCGGGGATTTCGCCGGGCAGCTCGAGAACGAGCTGAACGGGTACCTGCTCATGGTGCGCGAGAACCGCTATTGGGAGGTGCGCAAGGCCCTGTACAACCGCATGGGGCAGTTCCTGGCCCAGATCCCGGACCTGCACCAGCGCCGGCTCATGCCCATCACGGTGCAGGCGGACGCGGGGCCCGAGCACACCGTCCTCCACATCAACGGCATCTACACCCCCGCCTTCCTCTTCGCCCTGTCCAATGCCCTCGCGGTGCGGCAGATCGCCATCCGCAAGGTGCTGCACACCCAGAAGGAGAACCAGGTCGAGAACGCGGTCTTCATCACCGACGCGGATGGCCGCCCGATCACGGACCCGGAGTTCATCCGCAAACTGAAGACGGCGGTGGCGCTGATCAAGCAGTTCACCCTGTTCCTGCCGGTGGCTCCGGACTCGGACGCCGCGGTGCGCCATTTCGACAGCTTCCTGGACGAGCTCCTGGCGGGCCGGATCGACCCCTCCGGGGCCCTGGACGTCACCTCCGACACCACCATGGCCGCCCTGGCCCGCATCTTCGGATCCGGCTCCTACCTGTGGGAGGAGTTCGTGAAGATGCAGCATGAGAACCTCCTCCCGCGCCTCAAGAACCTGGACGAGATCAAGGGCGGCAAGCCGAAGGAGGAGATGGTGCGGGAGCTGCGCGCCGCGGTGCAGGCCGCGTCCGCCGGGGACGGCGGAGCCCCCGAGGGGGACGCCGCCGCCGTCGCGGCCCTCAACCGCTACAAGGACGCCGAGCTCTTCCGCATCGACCTCCTCTACCTCATCTATCCCGGCCGGACCTTCATCCAGTTCTCCGAGGAGCTGAGCGACCTGGCCGAGGCCATCGTCGCCGAGGCCGCGGACATGGCCTTCGCGTCCCTGTGCGCCAGGCACGGCGTCCCCGCCTTCGGGGGGCGGCCCTGCGGATGGAGCGTCCTGGCCCTGGGGAAGCTGGGCGGGCGCGAGCTCGGGTACGCCTCCGACATCGAGCTGGTGCTGGTCTACGAGGGGAACGAGGAAGGCGCTGAAGGCATCAGCAACTCGGACTTCTTCGCCGCCATGGTCTCGGACCTCTCCCGGCGCATCAAGGCCAAGCATCGGGGCATCTTCGAGATCGACCTGCGGCTTCGGCCTCACGGGGAGAGCGGCCCCCTGGCGGCCAGCTTCCCGCGCTGGCGGGAATACTACTCGCCCGCGGGCCCGGACGGGTCCGGCGGCGAAGCCCACGACTACGAGCGGCAGTCCCTGATCAAGCTTCGGCCGATATGCGGCAGCCAGGAGCTGGAGGCCCGCATCATGGCGGAGCGGGACGCCCTGGTGTTCCGGGCGACCGACGCCCTGGGCGCGACCGCCGACGAGCAGGTGACGATCACCG
>CBILQL010000820.1:0-2190 GCA_966238865.1 uncultured bacterium | reverse complement strand
GGATCGTCCACGGAGTTCTCGGGGGAGACGTTCTCCCAGGCCTTGGCGTCGGTGTCGTAGCGCAGCAGGGCGCCGCGGCTGATGGTGGTGCCGCTGCCGAAGCCGGGGCCCGCGCCGTCGGCGAGGGTGACGTAGAGGTAACGGCCCTTGGGCGTGAGCACGGCGCGCTGGGGCATGAGCTGCTTGGAGAGAGTCGGCAGGGCCAGGGTCTGCCAGGTCTTGCCGCCGTCGTCGCTCTGGAACAGGTTGGCGCCGGTGTTGAGGGTGCCGGCGAAGATGCGCTGGGTGACGCCTCCCGACGCGCGCGTCTTGTCGAAGAGGACGAAGCCGACGCCGTGGCCGGAGGCCGGAACGGCGAAGGAGGACACCTGGGTCCAGGTGGTGCCGCGGTCCTCGCTCTTCCAGAGCCCGTTGGCGCGGGTGCCGCAATAGAGGAGGTTCGGCTGGTTCGGATCGACGGCCAGGCGCTCGCCGTTCTGGCGCCCGTAGCCGTTGCCGTGGGTCTTGAACTTCGCCGTCACGTTGATGGTGTCGAAGGTCTCGCCGTAATCGTTCGAGCGCAGGATCATGGTCTTGCCGTTGTTCCAGTACTCGGTGCCGGCCAGCATGTAGATCCGGCCCGCCGTCGACGGGTCGAGGGCGATGGCGTCGATGCCGAGGAGGCCCATGTCGTTGGGCCCCATCCAGTCGGTGATGCAGATCCACGACTTGGTGGCCTCGTGCCAGCGGTAGGCGCCGCCCACGTCGGTGCGGGCGTAGATCACGTTCCGCTCGGTCTTGGAGGCGATGATGCCGGAAACGAAGCCCCCGCCGCCCATGGCCACGTTGCCCCATTTGAAGTCCTGGGCCGACGCGGCCGGCAGGACCACCCCGGAAAGGAGGAACACGGAAAGTCCGTACATCGTCAGTCCGACGCGATATTGTCGCAGCATATTTTCCATCACTTTGAGAAAATCAAAACGCCAAAAGCGTAAAACGGGCCGAAACCCCGCACACCGCTTCTTTGGTGGCAGATTGGCGACGGCGCGTTTGCCGCGGGCGCACAAGAAGTGGTCAGTGCACTAACCGCTACTTTTGAGGATCCTCAGACCGCCTGCTAGCGGCGTTCCGGGACCGCTTCCGCGCGCAGGCCCGCGACCAGCTCCGCGATCTCCCGTTCGTATTCCTCGAGGAAATCGACCAGCAGGAGCGCCGCATCCTGCCCCGCCGCCCGCCCGGCCTCCAGGCGCTCGTAGGCGGCCTTCAGGAAGGCGCGCACTTCGGCGCCCTGCGGTCCGGGAAGGTGGGGGAACAGCCCGTCCAGGAATCCCAGCGCGCCCTCCCGCCCCGGGCCGTGGCCGAGGGCGTCGAGCAGCATCAGGGCCGGGGCGATGTCGCCGAGGCTGTGCTGCTTCACGTGGACGATGGACTCCACCACGCGGCTGGCCTGGTCCAGCAGGAAGGCCTTCTCGGCCGCGAAGTCCCCGCCGGGTCCGCCCAGGCGGTCCAGGATGCCGGCCAGCGCCCAGGCGTTGTAACCCACGATCATCACGTGGGTGGAGGGGAAGCAATGCAGGTTGGGATCGAGGAGGCGGATGGCCCAGGGCGTTCCGGCGGGGCGCACCGGCGCGCCCTGGGCCATGGTGGACTGGCAGCGCGAGTAGACCTTGTGGGCCTCGACGAACAGGGTCTCGATGCCCGCCAGGAACGCGGCGATGTCGGGCAGGGCGCGGCGGCCGAAGCGACGGTGCAGCCAGCCCAGGGATCCCATCCAGAGCCGGGTGAAGCTCATGTAGGTGGGATACCAGGAGGCGTCGAAGGGGATGCCCGCGTCCAGGGCCATGGCCACGGTGCGGACCCGTTCGGCCCGCCAGGGGCCGTATTGGGGCAGGAAGAAGCGGAACCAGGTGGTCCACAGGACGCGGAGGAAGCGCAGGCCGGCGCCGGGAGCCAGGACCAGGAGGACGCATAGACGGGCCTGGCTGGACCAGGCCATGATGGGATGAGCGCGGCCTCCGGCCATTCTAAAAAACGTAGCAAAACGCGCCGAACGGAAAAACCGGGCAATTTACTAGACTTTTTCCATGCCCGCCCATGATGCGCTGATCGCCTCCCTGCGGGAGGCCTTGAGGCTGTCCCCGGACAACGTGCCGCTCCGCGTCCACCTGGCGGAGCTCCTGCTCCGGCACGAGGACTTCGCCGGGGCCGAGA
>CBILQL010000819.1:0-2191 GCA_966238865.1 uncultured bacterium | reverse complement strand
GTCGCGGACATAGAAGCGCACGGAGTATTCCTTGGCCTCGGAATAGGTATAGGAGAGGTTCGCGCGCACCGCGGTGGCGGAGTCGTCGTAGATGCCGTTGCCGTCCAGGTCCCACTTGAACATCGTCACCTGGCCGTATTCCTGGGTCACGGTCGGGCTGTGGACCAGGTTCGCGCCCTTGGCGAGGATGGTGTCGTTGCCGACGAGGATGCGGGGGATGTCCCTCTTCACCAGGACGATGACGCGGTCCTGCTTGGTGCTGTCGGCCCAGGCGCGGGCCACCACCTGGGTCTGACCATGGGAAACCGGGGTGACCAGGCCCTGGGCGTCCACGGCGGCGATGGCGGGGTCCTGACTGCTCCAATTGATGAGTTGCGCCATGTCCGTCGGATGGATGCGGGCGGTCAGGGCCTGGCCGGGCCCTTTCACGAACAGCTTCACGGTGTCCTGCTCGATGCGCAGGCTGTCCGCGCCCTGGGCGGGTACAACTTTCACAACGGCCGTGTCCTTGGCGGAGGCATGGGCCTGGGAGGCGGCGACCACGCTGGAAATGCCCGGGGTCTTGGCCGTGATCAGGCCGTCGGCGGTCACCTCGACTCCGGCATCCAGCGCCGACCACGTCACGGCGCCAGCGCTGGTGCCGGGGTGGAAGACAGTGGTGAAGCGCCCGGCAGGGCCGCCCACGGCGAGCAGCAACGTGTCGGGCTGGAGGATGAGGCGGGGGGTGGCGGCGGTGTCCTGGGGATTCGTGACGACGGGCGTGGTGTCCGGCGGGGGCTTGGTGGGATCGACCAGGACGATGGTCTCCGCGGCGATGTCGCCGCCCCGGGCCGGGTCGTAGCCGCGCTGGACCTTGTACAGAGTCTGGCCATCCTTGGTGGCCTCGATGTGGATGTAGATCTTGCCGCCCGCGTAGTTGGGGGCGGTGAGATCCTCGAAGCGGGTGCCGGCATCCACGGGGCCGTCGAAGAGGACGTCGATGAGCTTTCCCGAAGAATCCCTGAGCGTGATGACGACAAAATCGGCCTCGCCAATCTTGTCTTTCAGGGTGGGGAAGTCGAAGGTGCGGTTGGTTTCGGGGGTGGAGCCCAGCTGGCAGGCGAGCAGGCCGAGCAGCACCGCCATCACGCCGAGCCAGGCGGAAAGGCGCGCGATGGCCCGTAAACGGACGGCGAGCGGGTGGCGGAACGCAGCCTGGGCCGGGTCAGTCATTGGATGTGTACTCCACAGTCGTCGGGGCAGGTTCTTGGTTGAGGAGATACAGGGTCACGAGGGCGCCTCCGGCAAGGGCTCCGGCGGTCCAGCCCATCCAGGCGCGGCTCTTCTTCGTGTCGGGTTTTGGGTCGCCGGGCATGGGATCCGGTTCCGGGCGCTTGCCGGGGCCGGAGAAGCGGCCGGGGTGGCGGGTCTCGAATTCATCGCGGATGTTCTTGAAGATCATGTAGATCATGTCGGAGGCGTACATGTCCATGATTTTGGCCGTGGGTTCGACGGCGAGCAGCTCCATGAAGTAGCGCTTGCCCTTTTCGCGCGTTTCGTACTTGGCGCTGTGCATCACCCCGAGATGTTTGAAGATGAACACGGAGTCCTGGTGGGTGAAAGGGCCGCCGTACTTCAGGGCATCTTCGATGCTCTCTATGGCGAGGTCGAAGTCGCCGTCGAGATAGTTTTTCCGGATGGCCACCGTATCCAGCTTGTTACTGGGCGGCACAGCCGCGGAAACCTTCTGCCTGGAAACCGGATTAGGGTTTTGAGCAGGGCTCGCCGCCGCCGCCTGGAACCCTATCCCTCCCGCCAAGGCCCATGGCAGAACCCATTGGAATGTACTCCCCAATTTCATCTCCCCCCTCCGAATGGATGGCAATTGCCGCAAGACGGAATGAAAGGTAGTATTCGGACACCCTGGTTGTAGTGATGCGGAATACACTTCTACACAGGAATTCCCGTGGGAAAACGTTTTTTTGTGCGCGGGCAATCAAATCGCAGATAATTACCGCATAGGCAATGGGGAGGATAGGTCCTTCGTCCCCGGCCATCTGGCGGATGATGCGGATCAAACTGATTTGGGCGCGCAACCGGAAACGGCTTCGCGCCCAATCAGTTTGATCCGCATCATCCGCCAGATCCGCGGTGCCTACTCTTTTAACTGCCAACTAGCAACAGCCGATCGGACTTACCAGTTGGGCGGTAT
>CBILQL010000818.1:0-2195 GCA_966238865.1 uncultured bacterium | reverse complement strand
CCACCAAAGTGCAGAGGTTGGCCAGGAGGCCCAGGTAGTGGGTGCGCTTCTGGAGGCGGGGGACTTCCCGGAGGGAGACCTCCTCCAGGGCGTCCTTGATTTCCTCCGGCGACGCCGATTGCTCGAATTTCCAGATGCCGGCCTCCATGATGAGGCCCAGCGGGGTGCCGGTCTGGTTGCAGAGCTTGCGCGCCTCGGCGACCTTGCCATTGCGGACCAGGTCGGTGGCATCGGCCAGGAGCTTCTTGGAATCCACCCGGCACTTGATGAAGAAGAACCAGATGCGTTCGAGGATGATGGACAATCCCAGTCCCAGGAAGCCCAGGATGACATACTCCACCGCGCCGCCTTCATCGACGAATTTCGCGATTTTCATCAGGATTTCCATAAAATTCCCCTGCTTTTCCAAGAAGCGCGTTCGCCCCATTATACTGTCCCGGCGGAAACGGGTGCAATCTTATCGGGTAGTCGAAGTCCAGGAACCACGGGGGTTTAAGGTGGGAGCGGCCCCAATCCCTGATACTCCCCGCGAGGCCCCATTTTCCCGAGGTAACCCTTGTGCATTCCAGGGGTTGGCGGTATATTGCTTGCATCACGGACCCGGCCCCCCCCGGCTGGTTTTAAGGAAGGATTTATGAAGAGAATCGTCGCTTTTCTGGTGCTCGCCTTGGCGACCTGGGGCATGGCCAAATCCAAGACCGAGACCTCCGTCGTCACCCGCATCAAGTCCGGGGGCGCGGCGGTGTACAAGACCGAGCAGGGCGAGGAAAGCGACAAGCTCCTCGATCTCGGCACCGGCGACGAAGTGCAGATCCTCAAGCAGGGCAAGGCCCGCTCCCTGATCAAGACCTCCGGCAGCGTCAAGGGCTGGGTCGACAACAGCACCGTCGAGCGCGTGAAGATCACCAGCGGCGGCTCCCACAACCTGAAGGACGTGGAGGTCGTGGGCTGGCTCGACAATCCTTCCGCGGTGTACATTCTCGACAACACCAACCCGGATCTGAACGCCCTTCCCATCGATCGCAATTTCAACAACGAGATCGTGGAGAAGAAGGATCGCGAGGAAGTCGAGCGCGGGTTCGACGAGAACTGAAGTCCGGACGATCGGTGGCGCTTCGGCGCCGATGCGCTTAACCCGGCGGGCCTGGAGCCCGGGCCGGGCGAAGGGAAGGCGAGGAACTCTGGTCCTCGCCTTTTTCTTTGTTACCAGCTCTGGTTGCGGATGCCGCGGTCGCCCATCAGGCGGTAGACTTCCTTCTTCACGTCTTCCAAGCCTTCGCCTGTCACGGCGGAGGTGCGGAGGACGGCGCAGCCCTGTTCGCGGAAGCGGGCTTCGTCGGGGATGTCGTCGGTCAGCAGGTCCACCTTGTTGAGTAGGATCAGCTTAGGCTTCTGGAGGAGGAGAGGGTGGAACTTCTCCAGCTCGGCCCGCAGGGTCTGGTATTGTCCGAAGGGGTCCTCGGAGGCCGCGTCCAGGACGAAGGCCAGGCAGGCGCTGCGCTCCACGTGGCGGAGGAACTGGTGGCCCAGGCCCTTGCCCTCGGCGGCGCCTTCGATGAGGCCGGGGATGTCCACCATGACGAAGCTGCGCCCAACCGCCACCTCCACGATGCCGAGCACCGGCTTGAGCGTTGTGAAGGGGTAGTCTGCGACCTTGGGGGTGGCCGCGGACATGCGGCGTATCAGGGAGCTCTTGCCCGCGTTCGGGAAGCCGACCAGGCCCACGTCGGCGACCAGCTTGAGCTCCAGGGAAAGGCGGCGGGTCTGGCCGGCCTCGCCGGGCAGGGCATGGGTCGGGGTCTGGTGCGTGCTGCTCTTGAAGGAGGCGTTGCCGAGGCCGCCGCGGCCGCCTTCGGCGGCGATGTAGGTCTGTCCGTCCTCCTTGAGGTCCATCAGCAGGTCCCGGCTCTCCTGGTCCTTCACCAAGGTGCCGATGGGAACCAGGATCACCACGTCCTCGCCGCTCTTCCCGGTGCAGTTGGACGGCATCCCCTTCTGTCCGGCCTCGGCCCGGAAAATGCGCGTATTGCCGATGTCGTACAGGGTATGGATGTCCTTGGAGGCCTTCAGGATCACATGGCCGCCCCGGCCGCCCTTGCCGCCGCTGGGGCCGCCGCGGGGGACATATTTCTCGCGCCTGAAGCTGATGCAGCCGTCGCCGCCTCGTCCGGCCAGAACCTCTATGCCTGTCTCGT
>CBILQL010000817.1:0-2199 GCA_966238865.1 uncultured bacterium | reverse complement strand
TCAAAGGACTCGTGAAACCGGCATTGACCAAGTGGTGCCTGCAGGATGCAATCCCCCAGAAATGGTCCCTGGACAGGATCTGCCAGGTGGCCAAGGATTTGGGCGTGGACGCCGTGGAAGTGGTCGCTCCCGAGGACCTCCCCACCCTGAAGAAGCACGGGCTGGTCTCGGCCCTGACCACCTCCCATTGGTTCATCAAGGGCATGAACAATCCCCTGCACTGGGAGGAATGCCTGTCCGCCCTGCGCCGGTCCATCGACGCCAACGCGGAATTCGGGTTCACCAACGTGATCACCTTCTGGGGCTTCGACGATACCACCGCCGAGGGCGGCAGCAAGGTGTCCCTGGAAGAGGGCATCAGGAATTGCATCGCCGGGTACAAGCAGATCGTCGGGTACGCGGAGAAGAAGAACGTGGTCATCTGCCTGGAGCCGCTCAACTCGCGCGATCCGGCGGACATGAAGGGACATCCCGGCTACCAGGGCGACAGGATCGAGTACTGCATGGAAGTGATCAAGGCGGTGGGCTCGCCGAGCCTGCGGCTGCTCTTCGACTTCTACCACGTGCAGATCATGAGCGGGGATCTCATCCGCCGCATCGGCGAGGTCAAGGACTACATCGGGCACGTGCAGGCTGCGGGCAATCCGGGCCGGCACGAACTGGACGAGGACCAGGAGATCAATTTCCGCGCGGTGCTGAAGGCGTTCGCCCGCAACGGGTACCGGGGCCACGTGGGGCTGGAGTTCCTCCCCACCCGGGACCCGCTGGAATCCCTGAAGCAGGCTGTGTCCGCTTTCGACGCCTGACGGCTTCGACAGGGCGCGGCTCCGGCGCCGGATTAGTATTTGGGGGGCCGCGGGCGGGAAACCGTGTTTCTAGGAATGGCACCTGCCTCGCCATCCCATCCGCCGGGGCGGAAGACGCACGGCGTCCGCCAGGAACGGCAATTCCACCTGGACGGCCTCCGGAGCACCCTCATGATACTGGGGGTGTTCCTGCATGGGTCCTACCTGTATGCGGCGGGAAAGCCTTGGATTGTAAAGGATGACGACGCCTCGACGCTACTGCTCTGGCTGAACGAAGCCATCCATTTCTTCCGGATCCCCTGCTTCTTCATCCTGTCGGGCTTCTTCACGCAGATGCTGATCGAGCGCAAGGGGAAGCTGGCCTTCATCCGCATGCGGATGCGTCGCCTGGCGCTTCCCCTGGTCTCCACCGCCTTGCTGCTCAATCCCCTGCAGGCCTATTTCATCCACGGGTTCGAGACCCGGGATTGGAAGGCCGGGGCCTTCGTCGCCTCCGGGGCCTTCGTCGATTTCTGGTGGAACGGGGAGTGGATAGGCCATTTGTGGTTCCTGGTCTACGTCCTCGCCTACTCAATCGCGGCGGCCGCTTTCTGGTTCGCCTGGAGGCGCCTGGGGGTGCGCAGCGGGGATATCGGCGTCGACCGCATCCGGCCCCTCCTCCGCGGCAGCGGCCTGCTGTTCCTGCTGCCGGTGACCTACGTCGCCGCCACCGTGGCCCCCAAATTAATCCCCGCCCTCTATTGGAACTGGGGCAGCCTCTCCCCGTTCGGGCTCCTCATCCACGCCCCCTACTTCGCCTTCGGGCTCCTCCTCTACCTGGATTACCGGGTGCGGGAGACCTTCCATCGGGTCCGGCCCTGGCAGATACTCGCCCTGCCGGCCATCACGGCGGCGAACGCCTACCTGTCCGCACATTTCCACGCCGATGCGGTCCGGGTGCTGACGCGCTTCCTGCAATCCTACCTGGTGTGGACCGCTTGCAGCATGCTGTTCGCCCTGTTCCGGCGCCTGCTCCAATCCGGATCCGGGGTATTCGAGTACCTGTCGGAAGCCTCCTACAGCGTCTACCTCTTCCACCACGTCTGCGTGGTCGTCCTGGGCGTCCTGCTGGCGGGCGAGGACTGGAACGTGCTGGTGAAGTTTTCGGTCGTCGTCGGCCTCAGCCTTTCCGCCAGCCTCGCGATGCACCACTTCCTGGTGCTGCGGTTCCGGCTCCTGCGCCTTCTGTTCATGGGCAAGTAGGCCGGCTCCTCCGGAACACCGGCCTCGATGGCGCCCGGCCGCTTTTTTCCGGCGCTGAAAAAGTTTGTTTCAGTATAATGGCCATCCAATTGCATCCGGGCCCGGACCGGGGCGACCCCGGAAAGCGCGGGAAATCCGCGGGTTCAGCTCC
>CBILQL010000816.1:0-2206 GCA_966238865.1 uncultured bacterium | reverse complement strand
TGACCCATTGGCGCACCGGCAGGTGGAACAACGGCGCGGCGCCCAGGGTGAGGCTGTCCGCGCCGGAAACGGCGTCAGCGGCCGCGGCGCTATGCACCGCGATGCCGAGCATCGAGACGACCAGGACGATCGAAGCCAAACCCGATACCGGATCCGATTTCAAAGCAGCATACATGGGAAACCTTCTCCGTGCATACACACCAAGCCGAAAAATGAAGGGAAACGAAAATGCCGGTCCGGAGGACGCGGCACGATGGTCAGATGCTGGGATTAAACGAGAAGGCGGACGGTGCGGAGATGCGCCAGGTGGGAAGCATCTGCAGGCGGGGGCCGGGGCAGCAGCCCGGGCGTGGAGTGTTCCGGAAAGAAAGCCGACAGGGATTCCGGAGCCGGAAATCCGACGGGCAGATGTCCATCCGAGGCGGAAGCGGGCCGGAAGGAATCCTCGGTCGATCCAATCAGGGAAACGTCGGTGCAGGTGCCGCAATGGCTAGCATGCTCCGAGGCTTGCAGGGCGGCTTCGTGAGGGGCCTCGTCGCCGGTCCCGCATCGCCCGTTGACCGAATACTCGAGCGCGAGATGGCCGTCCTGTCCCAGGCAGAGAACCAGGGTCGAGAGCACTGGGGTATTGAAAAAAGTCGCGGCGGAGATCAGGATCAGGAGGATCCAATGGCCGGCTCTTTTCAAGGCAAGCATGGTCAAAAGGTACTAAGGAAGGGAACCGGGAGACAATTCATTTCTTCGAGGACTTGGCCCTGGGATTGAAATCCAGGGCCAAGTCCACCCAGCCCAGCAAGTCCTTCCCGGTCCTGGTCCCCGCCGGTTCCACGAAGACGAAGGATTAGAGGCCGCCCATCATCTTCCTGGTCCGGACCTTCTTGACCTTGCGTAACGCTTCGGTGACCCGGCCGGCCAGGATTTCGCTATAGGCCATGCGATTGTACCTCGGGTAGCATTCCACCGACTCCGGGCCCGGAGCCGTCCCAGGACTCAATATTAACTCCATGGCACGGAGCTTGCACCGCATCCTTCCGTCCTTACCGGCGGAAGGAACCTTCGGATGACAATTCGGACTCCAGACACTGCACGGGCCGGCGCGGAAAAGACAGCGCTTTTCCTGCTCGCGTTCATGGCCCTGAACGCCCTGCCGGCCGGCATCCTCCTGGTCCTCCGGCCGGACGGCAGCTGGATCGGCCTGCAGCCGTCCCTCCTCGCGGGCACGCCCTTTCCCGATTCCTCGTTCCGGGCCTGGCCTTGGCCTTCGCGGTGGGAGGCGCCAGCCTGCTCGCCTTCCTGCTCGTCCTCTTCCGCCATCCCTATGCGCGCCGCTCCGTCCTGCTTGCGGGCCTGATCCAGATCGGTTGGATAGCCTGCCAGGTGGCCTTCATCGGGTACCAGGGATTCCTGCAGCCGTTGATCCTGTGCCTGGGTCTGGCAACCTTGCTGGCCGGCTTCGCCGGAAAAACCTCCTGATCGTCAATGCCACAATGACAAACCAACTGCCATTCCGACCAATGAATCCACCTATCGTAGGAGACTATCATGGCTTCATCGCGATTCCTGTCGTGCACCCTGCTCGCCGTCCTCCTCACGGCGAACGCGGGCATGTCCCAGACCCCCGCCCGCAATTCCAAGGAGACCTCGCCGGCCGATCGGCAATACCGCATGCAGCAGGATCAGGCCGAGGCCCGTAAGCTGGTGGATACCCTCGCCACCAGCATTGAAGACCTGTCCCGGTTGTTCCGTGAGGCCAAGGCTTCCAACGACAAGCAGCGGATGAAGGACGCCCTCGATGCCGGCATCGCCCACCTCGCCTACATGAAGGTGAGCGCGGACAAGTGCAAGAAGAGGATGGAAGGGATGGAGATGAAGATGGAAGGAATGGAGGGGCACAAGGGCATGAAGAAGCATGCTTCCGCGGATTCAAGCCAGGTCGAAGCCCCGGCCGGAGACGCGCCGAAGAGACAAGCCGGGGACGCCCACCAGGGCCATTGAGGGCGCGGGCTCGCGCCTTCGACCCCGCTCCGTCAGGGGCTCTCAAGCCATCCAGGCCGCCATAAGGCCGGCCGTCAACATCAGGAGAATGCCCGGCAGCAACACGCGGCGCAGCTCCGAGGATCCCAAGGAGACGGACACGCCGCCCTTGAGCAGGGTATTGGCCAGGACGGCCAGGAGCACCGCGTTGGCGGCGGCGGCGGCGTCCACC
>CBILQL010000815.1:0-2213 GCA_966238865.1 uncultured bacterium | reverse complement strand
AAGACCTTTGAGTTTTTCCGGACGACGTCCAATTTCTCACCCGAGGCATCTTCGAAATGAACCGTAAGTATTTTACCCGGATTCCCTGAACCCGGACGGAATTCCTCTGAAATAAGCCCATCATAGAAGTGGCATCCAAAACCTTGAGTGCGGCGATCCCCTTTCCTCTCCCTCTGCTTCCTGCAGGCCGTGATGTCTCCATGCTTGCAAGGGAATTGGATGGGGAAGTGCTTGTTCGACTTCAGCAGGAACAATGCCACACGCCGATTCGCCTCGCAGGCCCCTTGAGTTTCCTGGATAAGATTGAACTCGCTGCAGCCGGTAAAGGGCTTCCCGTCTATGGAATCGAAGTCCTTGGTGACGATGGCTTCTGCGTTGCAAGTGGCGAAGAATGCCTCGTACAGTGCCTCCCGGGTGGCAGTGTCCGCGATGCCGCTGGCGGCCAATCCCTTCTGGGTCTGGAAGGCTTTCACCGCCGACTGGGTCATGGGTCCTTCCTTTCCATCGATGGCGCCGGGGTCGTGGCCCTGATGTTTGAGCAGTTCCTGGGTCGAGTCGAGACCCCACTTCTCCTCGCTGTACAACAACTTCCAAATCTCTACATCCTTCACCAGGAAACCGAACAGAGAGTTGGCGCGCCGCTCGGACAGCTTCTTGTTGTAATCCTCCTTGCCCACCGCGTCGGTATGCCCGAAAATGGCCAACTTTGCGTCGGGATACTTTGCTTTCCACTCTTTGATGCGTCCCACCATGTTCTGGAGGGATGGCGCGTTCCTGGGATTGATGAAGCTTTTGTCGGTGGCGAAAATGACATCATCGAGGATATGGGACTCGAGAAGCCTATCCGCCAAGTGGTCGATGACTTTGACCACCGTATCGTCCTTGAGAAGGTCCGAAGCGCTATGCTTTGCAGTGAAGTAGTACTCAACCTTAGCCAGGAGTTTGCCGTCCTCATCCCTGTACTGGGGTATGTAGACCGGGATCTTCGCCTTGGCTTTTCCATTGACCACGCCGCTGGGACCGGAATCTCCGCGCCCACTTTCGATGTTGCCCTGGACCTTGGAGATGCTCTCGGAACCCTTCGGAGTCTTGGCGAACAGCTCGAATTCGATCCTGGTCTTGTGGGCCTGTGATTCGGGGAGTTCCGCCTCCACTGAGATTTCCGTTTCCTCGTTGAAGCCCACGTCCTCGACTTCCCATTTCGGGTTGCTCAGGGTCACCTTTGGGACCCGCTTCGGATCTTCTTTCTTGACCTCTTCGGAGGCCGTATCCGAAACCAGAGGCTCCACCTCAGGTTCAGTTTCAGCAGCTTCCGATTTCTTGGGTGCTCGTACGCCGCCGATACGGTGCGTTTTGAAAATATCAGGGATAGAAAAGCGGGAGCTGATGCCGAAGGGATCACCAAATGGGTCGAGATTCACGAGGTCTATCCAGGTTCGGATTCAAACATCACTACCCAGCCCCATAACGTGGGGGCCGGGGAAATTAGGATTAAAAGTAAATCAATGTATGGGGAGGGGCATGTGACGGGCAATACATCGAGGGATGTCCGGGCTCGGTGCCGTGCGGGGAAGGCCCGAGGCTTCAAGGCAGGAAATCAGAGCCCTTTATTCCGCAGGCCAATCCGAGGCCCCTAGATAGCTCCTGAAAGGTTTCCTGCCAATTTTCACCGATTTCGGGGACATGAGTTCGCAAAGAGTCCACCAAGGTGTACCAACTCCCAAAGTCCCGATTTTGGTTAAATTTCGAGGGGTGACTCTGGAAATTTGGCGCGGTTCCTCGAAGTGACAAGGCCGTCCGGGTCCGGACCAATGTTCCTGGTGCGCTTTCCATCGCGTCGGTCCCGACAAGGGAGAGCACCGGGAGGCATTGAAGTGAAAGCCCCGACGATGAAGAAATTCCACCCAACCATCAGACGGAAGCCGGCGCGGGTTGCGGTCGATAATTACCGTGAGGATCCATTGTACCCCAAGGTCGTCCGAGTCGTGGATGCCCTCCTGAAGAAGGGCAAAGCGGTAGCACCCGTCGACGTCCTCGTGGGAATGGGCCTTCTCGAGCCGAAGCGTGTCGAGGAATGGCGATTCGGCCGCGTGTCCTACCTGGAGCGTGTCATCAATGGCAACCTTTCACGGCTTTCGAAGCTGCTTAAAATCCTTCGCTTCCACGCCCATGACCTGAATTTGAAAACGTCCTTGACCGTCTATATGCGCTGG
>CBILQL010000814.1:0-2220 GCA_966238865.1 uncultured bacterium | reverse complement strand
TAGTAACGCGTACGTTACCTTTCATCCCCTCATGCCAATTTCAAGAGGTTCCCTTAAGTTGCCCGCCCAGCCCTCGGCCAATGGGATGCTCTGGTCCCGGGTCGCGGGCGCCAAGGACATCGCGACCTCCTATTCCTCCCATCGGAAGACCTCCCCGAATCCCGAGGGAGTCAGGGTGGAGCAGATGGCCTGGTTGAAGAAGCGGAACGGGTGCAAGACGACCGGGGAATTGCTCGCAACCATGCAGCAGAGAAATGCGGAACTGAGTACCAAGTAGTGAGTACCAAGTAATGGGAATGCGGATATATTTTACTTATTTCCGGAATTCCTTCGAAATTCCGGATTTTTAGCGCATGGGCGAATGTAGCATCGGGAGTTAAATAAGTGTCATACTGATAGTAATGGCACCGATACCTGCTGCCCAAACCGAGTCCCCATCCAACCCTGCTTTCCTGGATCGCATGCGGCGCACCGCCGACCCCATGGCCGACGATCTGCTCGGGGCCATCTTCGCGCGGCGCGAAACGGCGCTCATCAATACCCTGCTGCAGACCCTGGACGGCAACAGCGAAGCCCTGCCCCCCGGCCTTCCGCCCGACGTGGCCGCCTACCTCAAGTCCGTGCAGATGCCGCCCTGGGCCGACAAGGCGCGCATCGAAAGGGCCCAGCGCCTGTTCCTGCGGCATGGAGCGATGTTCGGCGTGGTGCTGATGCTCAGCTCGCTGCCGGCGCTGTACGCGGGAGCCTTCGGGGGGGCGCAAATCCTGGCCATGACCGGCCAGCTCACGAGGAACTTCCGCCGCCGGGCATCGGAGACCCTGCGCTTCATCCTCGACGCCATGGTGCCGGGCGGCCTGGACGAAGGGGGGAAAGGCGTGCGCAGCACCCAGAAGGTGCGCATGATGCACGCCGCCATCCGCCAGTACGCCTTGCATGGCACGGACTGGAAAAAGCATCCCGAATGGGGCGCCCCCATCAACCAGGAGGAGCTGGCCGGAACCCTGATGGCCTTTTCCGTGGTGGCCCTGGAGGGTCTGGAAAAGCTGGGCATCGAAGTGTCCCGCGAGGACAAGGAGGACTACCTGCACGCCTGGACGTGCATCGGATACGTGCTGGGGATCGATCCCGCCGCGCTGCCGTCGAATCTCGGCGAGGGTGAGAAACTGTGGAGGACGGTGGGGAAGCGCAATTTCCGCCCCACTCCCGAGGCCTTGCAGCTGATGGCCGCGCACCTGGAATTCGTGAAGGAGATGCTGCCCGGGCATGCCGCCGACGGCCTGGTGGAGTCGTTGATGCGCTTCCTGATGGGCAAGAAGGTGGCTTGCGGCATCCTGGGACTGCCCAAGGCCTCCTGGACGGATTGGCTGATCGGCTGGATCCGGGCCCTGCTCTTCCTCAACCGCCTCTGGATCTTCAAGGGCCGCGGCATGAACGCCTTGATCCGGGCCATCAGCGAGGAGCTCATGGAATCCCTGCAGGCCTATTGGAGCGACGGCGGTCCGCCGCCGTTCCGCATCCCCACTTCGGTCGCGGGCGTCAAGGACCCGGTTTAGGAGGAAAGCATGAACAGCATGAGCAGCCTGGACGGCGTAATCCATTGCCCGGAGGCCGGCGGCCTCGACAATGATCCGGCGCGGTTCCTGAACCGCATAGACAGGAATTGCGTGCCCTACACCGTCCCGGAGCTGTTCCTGTTCGCGGTCGGCTGCCTGCTGTGGGTCGTCGCCTACGGGCTCCTGATCCGCAACATGCGGAAGGACAGGTTCTGCGAGATGGCCGCGGTGGCGGGCTGCAGCAATTTCGCGTGGGAGTTCATCTGGAGCTTCGTCGTCTTCACCGACATGGGCTGGTTCATGCGCTGGACCTACCGCGCCTGGTTCTTCCTCGACATCTTCATCTTCTGGCTGATGCTGCGCGTC
This sequence comes from uncultured bacterium, assembly GCA_966238865.1. Taxonomy (GTDB): domain Bacteria; phylum Fibrobacterota; class Fibrobacteria; order UBA11236; family UBA11236; genus CBILQL01. The sequence continues at coordinate 301 of CBILQL010000814.1, read as the reverse complement.
GGCGGCAGGCATATCGAGGACGGATTCCTGCGGCGGCATTTCAAGGCCGCTTGCGTGCTGGGCACGGCGTTCTTCCTGGTCGCGTACTATTTCTTCGTCAAGGAAGGCCACGACACCCTCATCGGCGCGAACTCCGCCTACATCGCCCAGATGTTCGTCTCGGTGTTCTGCCTGCTGATGCTGATGCGCGCGCCGTCCACGGCGGGCTTCTCATGGCACATCGGCTGGATGCGCAGCCTGGGGACGGGCATGAACACGGTGTTCATGCTGATGCATTACCCGGGCAACCATTTCCTCCATA
>CBILQL010000813.1:0-2228 GCA_966238865.1 uncultured bacterium | reverse complement strand
CGGGAGCGGCCGAACGTTCCAGGGACCACCACTTGTCGGAGCCTCCGGCCGCCTCTCCCAGCCGGCATATGTATTCGGCCTCCCGGAACTCCTCGCTCCGCATCGGGGGCAGCCGGGAGGGCCGCATGCCGAGCTCCGGGAACCGCCCCAGGGTGGACCATCCCAGCTCCACCGTGAACTGATCCCCTCCCTTGGGATGCGGGACGAGGAGGACGAACAGCCGCTTCGCGCCGCCGGGCGCCCATTCGAACACCCGCTCTCCCGGATTGAGGTACATGGACTTGACGGGGGTTTCCCGGAACCGCGGCAGCTCCGCGGCCATGCTCCGGGTGAAGACCTCCTTCAGCGCCTTGCCGAGCTCCTTCCGCATCCGTCCTCCCATCCCCTGCGGGCATCCCCGCCCTCTCGGGCGCCCGCCCTGCGCGGGAGCCGGGAAAGATAGCTCCGCGCCCGGCGGATGCCCAGGAAACCGGTCCGAGCCTACGGGATGAGGAAGAACATCCGCGCCCAATGCGCCAGCGACCACAGGCCGTTGATCATGGTGATGGACCCGGCGTTGGGGCCCAGTTGCTGGAGCAACAGGGCCATCTCCGCGGCCGTGGGCGCCTTCCACGTGAACAGCACCACCTGGGCGCCCTGGGCCTGGGCGACGGTCTGCGCGGTACGCATCTGGCCGACCAGGCGCGTCATGGCCGATCCGACCTGGGACGGGATCTTGTACTTCACCTCCAGGATGGCGATCCGGTTGCCTATCTGAAGCCAGAAGTCGAGGATGCGGCGGCCCCCGGCGCCGACCAGGACGATGCCCTGGCGGATGGCCGTGCTCCCCAGCACCCGCACGAGCACGGCGTGCACGGCCCGTTCGACCATCAGGCCGAGGGTCCGCAGGGCCGCGCCGCCCATCACGCGGGAAATCATGAAGGCGGGTCGGATGGCCGACAGGGCGATGTTCACCATGGAGGTGGCCACCGAGATCACGCCTCCCAGGCTGAACTCCCCGGTGGGATCGGTGAAGTTGAGGGGGCTGGCGTTGGCGTAGAGGTACTTGTGCAGGCTGACGGGGGCCTGGGGATCGCCGGGATGGGGATCGTGCGAGACGAAGCGCCCCAGGGAGGGATCCATCCACCGGGCGCGCAGGTAGTAGAACCCGGCGTTGGGATCGTACTGCTCGCCGGTGTACAGGAAGGCGTTGGCGGTGGTCCCGGTGCGCTCCAGCAGCTCCCCGAAGGCGGTATAGGCGTAGGTGTCGGTGACGGCCCCGGATCCGTCGGCCAACTGGCGCACGCTGCCCTGGCCGTCGGCCAGGTAGTGTGAGACGGAGGCCGCCGCGCGGCTCACGCGATCGAGACCGTAGCCGTACGTGGCGGCGGGCTGATCGCCGGCCGCGAACTCGGCGAGGACCTGCCCGTAGGGCAGCGTGCCGTCCACCAGGTAGCGCAGGCTGATCCCGCCCGCGGTCTCCGCCACCCGGCGGTTCTCGGCGTCGTACTCGTAGGCGATCTGCAGGCCCGCCCCCTGGACGGACACGAGCCGGTCCATGCCCTCCCAGGCATACTGCACCTGGCCGTCGGGGCCGGACCTGGAGAGGAGCCGGCCGGAGGCGTCGTAGGCGTAGTCGACGGCGCCCTCGGGGCCGATCTCCCGGAGGAGGCGATCGCCTTCGTCGTATTCGTAGGCGGTGGTGTCCCCGTCCCGGACCTTGGCCAGGCGGTTGCCCACGGCGTCGTAGGCGTAGGCGATCCGGTACGGCGACGCGCCGCTCCGCGCCTCCTCCGTCAGCCGGTACAGGGCGTCGTAGGCGTAGTCCACCGTCGAGCCGTCCATCTCGGTGACCCGCGTCCGGAAGCCGGCGGGATCGAGGGTGTAGAGGAAGGAGGACAGGGGCGGTCCCGAGGCGGAGCGGTTCACCACGCGCACCAGGCGGTTCAGGAGGTCGTATTCGTATTCGGTGGACACCCCGTTGTCGCGGCTTATCCCCAGGCGGTTGCCGTTGGCATCGTAGGTGTAGGCGGCGGCGGCGCCCGCGTGGGTCACCTGGGTCAGCCGGTCGGCGGCGTCGTAGGCGAACGTCGTGGGAGCCCATTCGGAACCGTTCCGGCCCATGGCGGTGCGCGTCTTGTTCCCGGCGGCGTCGTAGGCGTATTCCAGCCAGGTGCCGTCGGGGTTGGCGACCCGGACGAGGCGGCCCCGCCCGTGAGCGCGAGGGCCTCGCTGAGAGGAGTCCACTC
>CBILQL010000812.1:0-2230 GCA_966238865.1 uncultured bacterium | reverse complement strand
ATGGAGGAGAAGCCCAGGATGAAGGCGGCCACCATCATCCACATCACGGCCGGGTTCTGGGACAGGGAGTAGGGCGCGTACATGGTCCAGCCCTGGTCGGCCTTGCCGGCGACGATGGACCAGAGGGCCACGACGGCGCCGATCCAGTAGAGGTAGAGGCTCGTCAGGTTGAGCTTGGGGAATGCCAGATCCTTCGCCCCCAGCTGGATGGGCAGGATGAAGTTCCCGAGGGCCGCCGGGATGCCGGGGACCACCACCAGGAACACCATGATCACGCCGTGCAGCGTGAAGAACTGATTGTACTGGTCGGGGGTGAGGAACTCCTTCAGGGGGCTCCACAGCTCCATACGGAACAGGAACGCGAAGGTGCCGCCGGCGATGAAGAAGAGGAGGATGGAGGCCAGGTACATCATGCCGATGCGCTTGTGGTCGACCGTGATCAGCCAGTTGCGCAGGCCGTGTGACGCTTTCAGGTAGTTGATATTCTCGTGGTGGGCGCTCATGGATTCTCTTCCGGTTTTCCTGTGTGTTCCGTTCTCACTTCAAGGTCGCGATATAGGCGGCTATGGCCTCGATTTCCCGGTCGGTGAGCACCCCCTTGTAGGTGGGCATCACCGGCTGGAAGCCGGTCACCACCTTGGCGTTGGGCTCGACGATGGAGTCGCGGATGTAGGCGGCGTCGACCTTGCCGCTGGAGCCGTCGGCGAAGGTCTCGTTCTTCTCCCAGATGCCCTTCCACGTGGGGCCCACCAGCTTGGTGCCGTCGATGGAATGGCAGGCGTTGCAGCCCCGCTTGGTATAGAGGACTTCGCCGAACTGGGCCGGAGTCTTGCCCTTGCCGGGATCGGAGGCGTTGGCCAGCCACTCGTCGTAGCCCTCGGGCTCCATCACCTTCACCGCGGAGAGCATGTAGCTGTGGTTGTTCCCGCAATACTGGGTGCACTCCACCGGGAAAACCCCCGTGCGGGTGGCCTGGAACCACAGGCTGTGGTAGCGGTTGGGAAGCACGTCCGCCTTGGTGCGGAAGGCGGGGATGAAGAAGCTGTGGATCACGTCCCGGGAGGTCATGACCAGCTTCACCGGGGTGTTGATCGGAACCACCAGGGTGTCGTTCACGGCGCCGGTGGGATAGGTGAAGCTCCAGCTCCACTTCTGGCCCATCACGTTGACCTGGAGGGCGTCGGCCGGGGGCACGCGCATGTGGAGGTAGCCCTTCATGCCGATGAAGAACAGGATCATCACGATGATGAGGGGGATGATGGTCCAGGAGAGCTCCAGGGGCAGGTTATGGGTGATCTGGGCCTTGGCCAGCTGATCCGGGCGCTTGCGGACGTACTTGATCATGAACGCGATGATCAAGGCGCAGATGAGCACGAAGAAGAACACCGAGATCCAGTAATAGAGCTGGAAGGCCGGATCCACGATATCGACGAAGGTGGAGGCCTTTTCAGGGAGCCAGAATGTCTTGCCGTTGTTGTCCATAGTCTCTTCTATCTGGGGTAGATGTTCTTTTGCCGGGCCCTGATCTCAGGCCCCCGTGCCCGCCGCGGCGGGTTCCAGCTTCCGCCCCCGCCTGATTTCCTTGCGCCAGAAATAGCCAAGCAGCAGCAGCAGGGAGGCCATCACCAGGTATCCTCCGCCCCGCATGAAGTTCTGGGCGAACAGGACGTATCCCTTGGCGTCGGCGTCGTACACGTAGCAGAACATCACCACCTTGTCCCCGAAGGACAGGGCCTTCCCTTCGGAGGCGTCCAGCAGGGCCAGGCGGATGTCCTTGGTGCGGTATTCCACTCCGTACAGGTACCGGGAGACCTTGCCCTGGGGGGAGATGGTGAAGATTCCGGCCGCGTGGGCGTAGTCGTCCTGGGCCCGGTTGTACTGGTAGGTGAACCCGACCGCGTCGGCGATTTTCTTCACCTCATCCTCGTCGCCGGTGAGGAAATGCCAGCCGCCGGCGGCCTCGGGGCGTCCCAGGTCGGCGATATGGCTCTCCTTCTTGGCCGCCGCAAGCTCCGGCCCTTCCCGGGGGTCGATGCTGATGGTGACGATCTCGAACTCCTTGCCCGGAGTCCAGGGCAGCTTCTTCAGCCCGCCGAGCATGCCATTGAGGACCATGTTGCAGAGCATCGGGCAACGATAATAGGCGAAGTTGAGCAGCACCGGCTTGCCCTTGAAATAATCCCCCAGTTTCACCTTGCGGCCGGCGTCGTCGACGAGCTCGGCGTCCATG
>CBILQL010000811.1:0-2234 GCA_966238865.1 uncultured bacterium | reverse complement strand
GCCAGTGGCGCCGATGCGGTCGATGTGCTGCTTGGCCGCCAGCGGCGGCTGGTCGAGGACCGGTTGATCGATCCGATCTACGAGACGCCCGACGCCCCCGCACCGGTTGGTTCAGAACCGGACAAGGCCGCCCAGCCGGCTTTCCTCGTACACCCCCCATCCCACCTCGTCCGGCTTGCTTCCCACCTGCATGTCGCTCTGGTTCATGTGCCAGGCCGAGATCCTCCAGATCGAGGAGTCCTCCGCCAGCCTCTCGCGGATGTATCCCGCATGGTCGCCGGGCATCAGCCCGGGAGCGGTGAGCACGAAGAAGATCCCCCGGTAACGGAACGAGCAGCGCACCCCGGCCTCGCCGTCCACCTCCACGCCCATCCGGCGCAGCCGCCCGGAGATCAGCTCCGCGTAGCCTCCGGGTCCGGGCCAGTTCGGCAGATCGTGGTTGCCGACCAGGGCTACCTGGGGGAAGTCCGCCCCCAGGATACGGTTGGTCTGGTCCTCCCAGGCGGCGGGGTTGTAGTTGTAGTCGAAGTCTCCGAGGTGCACGAGGAGGTCGGCGCCCTCGTTCTTGACGAGGCGGAGCACCGATTCCGGGACGGGCCCCAGCCCCTGGTCCCCGAGGAATGCGACCTTGTAGCCGGGCGGGGGGATGTCTCCGGCCTCCAGGGAGTCCCGGCCTTCCCCGCGGACCCCGCACAGGGCTCCCGCGAAGAGGAGGAACGCGCCGAGACGGGTTCCGAGGCTTCCGGCCGGTTTCCGATGCATGGCGATAAGAATACCTCGATGACGGCGATATCCAAGCCGGGAAACCGGCGCCGCGCCTCCTGGTCCCCGATTTTCCCCGGAAAAATTGCGGAAAAAACGTCATCGTCTTCACCGGCGCCTCGGCGCACGGGCCGGAAACGGCGGTTGGACGATTCTTTGACCCTCAAAACCGCAAAAGCGGCTCTTCGGTGGGAAAGGTCGTATAATAAAAAATAATGGGAAACTCAGGGCTTTTCGGCCTTGGCCTCTCACCTTACTCGGGTTCAAATCCATTGAACCCCTTCGGCAACAAGTGTAGTTCAAAGATCTCTCCTCCCCGTCCCCGTCATGCGGTGGCGAGGGGGCTTAGGCGCCGCGTACTGGCGCGGGCCGAGGGGATGCGCCCATGACCGCAAGCACGGGAAACCGGCCGACCGGAGGGAATGCCCCGGAGCCCCTCAAGGCTTCGGACTTCCTCCATCTCGCCTCCATCAACGAGGCCCCCAACCAGGTGCTCGGCGATCACCTGATCACCCTGGAAACCTACCAGGACTTCTCCACCCGCGGGACCACGGTCCGGGGCGGGACGGCCGCGCAGCGGCATTGGACCGACAAGAACTTCGTGCCCGTCACCCTGGCCACGCAATGCATCGACTGCCTGCATTGCGTGGTGGCCTGCCCCCATCACAGCATCGGCTACGAGGTGAGGGAAGAGGAGACGGGCGGGCTGCTCAAGGCCTTCCAGAGGGCCGCCAACCTGCTGCCGGGCGTCAGCCTGGACGGGAGCACGCAGCATCATGCCGTGAGCAAGGGCAGGACCAGCTATGCCCATTGCAAGGGCTGCTTCGTCTGCGCCTCTGCGTGCCCCACCGGAGCCATCCATTTCGTGCCTGCCGAACTGGTGGATACCCCCGCTTTCGACGGGCGCAAGGTGGAGCCGGAGGAAATTCCCCGGGTGTTCAAGGCCCCCACCGGGGAGGGCGAAGCCTGGGTGCAGTCCCTGGTGGAGGAGGGCGCGCGCCTCGCGGACGCGCAGGCCGCCGCCGCCGCAGCCAGGGGAATGGAAGGCGCAGCCGCCCGGGAGGCCGCCGCCGCCGTGATCCGGGGCTCGGCGGACGGAGCCGCCCCCCGCCTCGAACGGCCCGCTCCGGGCCGCGTGTTCAGCGGGTCGGCCATGTTCGCCGACTTCGTCTTCCAGGCGAAGTTCGACAGCGTGTCCATCTTCCCGATCACTCCCAACACCTCCCTGCTCAAGCTGGTCGAGGAGCGGGCCGCGCGTCCGGTGCCCGAGGGCGCCCATCGCCTGCAATTCCGTCCCTGCCTCTCGGAGGAGAGCGGCTACGCCTGGCTGACCGGGGCCGCCGTGCGCGGCAGGCGCTGCCTGATGGCGCAGGGATCCCAGAGCCTGGCCCAGATCTACGAGTTCATGAACATCAACCCCGGCCTGCACCTGCCGGTGTACCGCATCTTCATGATCGGCAGCGCCGTGGCCA
>CBILQL010000810.1:0-2236 GCA_966238865.1 uncultured bacterium | reverse complement strand
CGTCGATGAGGCCCAGGTTGTCGCGGTTCACGTCCGCGTACTGGGCCTCGTGGATGCCGCCCAGGTCGATGACCAGCCGGTCGTTGATGAAGACCCACACGTCGTCGTCGCCGCGGAACTCGAAGCGCTGGCCGGTGCCCCGCTTGTAGGTGAACTTGGCGTGGAACTCGAAGGTGAAGCCGTAGTTGCGGGTCGAGAGATCGACGCCGTCGGCGGTCCCGGTCTGCCGGTGGCCGAAGGTCGAGGTCACCGAGGGCACGTGGGGCCGCAGGGCGGGCACCGCGGGGTCGTTGATGGGGAAGAACGCGGAGTTGTCGTAGACGTAGTTGCTCCCCTGCCTGGCGAACGGGAGATCGAGGAAGAAGGCCCTGTTCACCTCCGGGTTACGGGTGGTGTACCAGTCCGCGAAGCGGCTGCGGAAGCAGTTGGGCGGGGTCTCGTAGCCGGCCTTGAGCACCGGGGAGCGGTCGTCCCGGTCGTACGGCAGCATGCCGGCCACGCCGTCCGGGTTGGTCGGCACCGTGCCCAGGACCGTCTCCACCGCGTTCCTCCCCGCGCTCTCGCGGTCGAAGCAGCCGTACCCGTCCTCCTTTTCCGACTTCCTGGTCTGGTTGAAGTCGGGATGTCCCCCCGCCTGCCCCGGCACCAGCTCGGCGAAGTCCCGGACCACGCCGGTCAGGACCAGATTGTCCTGGGCGAAAAGACCCGGGGCCTGGAGGAGAAGGAGGACGATGGAAATCCGTAATCCTGAACGCATGGCATGCCCCTGTACCTGGCTGGAATTGCTAAATTTCCTCGCGAAGGAAATATTCGTGGTCTCCAAGCCATCCCAGGTTCAACCAAAGGAGAAACCCTTGAGCAAAGGCTCGGTCCGATCGTTCATCCTCGCGCTTCCCTTCTTCGCTGCCCCTTTGCACGCCCAGGATCCGGCGAACAAGGCCTCCGACGCGCAGGCGCCGGCCGTCCAGCAGGGCGCGCGGGCGCCCGGTCTCTATGCGGTGTTCTACACCAACAAGGGAAAGATAGTCACCACCCTGGAATACGAGAAAACGCCTCTCACCGTCGCCAACTTCGTCGGGCTCGCCGAGGGCACCAAGGAATCCAACGCCCCCAAGGGGAAGCCGTTCTACGACGGCCTCATCTTCCATCGGGTGATTCCCAATTTCATGATACAGGGCGGCGATCCGCAGGGCACCGGCACCGGCGGTCCCGGCTACCAGTTCGAGGACGAGATCGTCCCGTCCCTCAAGCATGACGGTCCGGGCGTGCTCTCCATGGCCAACGCCGGCCCCGCCACCAACGGCAGCCAGTTCTTCATCACCCACGTGGCCACGCCGCACCTGGACGGCAAGCATACCGTGTTCGGCCGGGTGGTGGAGGGCCAGGAGGTCGTCAACGCCATCGTCAAGGACGACCGCATGGACAGCGTGCGCATCCTGCGGGAAGGCGCCAAGGCGCAGAAGTACAAGGTCACGGAAACGGAATTCCAGAAGCTGATCAAGAAGGCCGCGGCCGCCAAGGCCGAAGCGAAGAAGAAGCAGGAGGCGGAGATGAAGGCATTGCTGGCCAAGGCCAAGACCACCCCATCGGGGCTCAAGTACATCGTGGCGCGCCCCGGGACCGGCCCCAAACCGGCCGCCGGCAACACCATCACCGTGCATTACACCGGCAAGCTCGAGGACGGGACGGTCTTCGACAGCTCCCACAAGCGCAACCAGCCCGCCGAATTCAAGATCGGCGTGGGAATGGTGATCCCCGGCTGGGACGAGGCCCTGCTCGACATGGCCAAGGGCGAGATGCGCACCTTGATCATCCCCTTCAACCTGGCCTACGGCGAGCAGGGACGTCCCCCGGTCATCCCTCCCAAGGCCACCCTGATTTTCGACGTCGAACTGCTGGATTTCAGGCCCTGAAGACGGGAGAATAGGACATGATGGTTCCGTTCCGACGTATGGCGAATGCGACGCGGTCGCTCCGGGCCTGCGCCCTTCCCTTGTTCCTGGCCGTCCTCCCCGTCCACGCCGATCTCAAGGGGAGCCTCGCGCTCTTCTTCGAGATGGGCCCCCAGGACTCCGTGGTCGCCCTCACGCAGAAGTCGGCCACCGCCCTGCAGGTCGAGACCGTGGACATGACCACCACCGAGCCCAAGACCCTGGTCGAGGAGGTGGGCGAGAAGCCGATGGCCAGGATCCTGGAGGAGGCGCGCGCCGCCGGCGTGCCGGTCAGCCTGTGGACG
>CBILQL010000809.1:0-2237 GCA_966238865.1 uncultured bacterium | reverse complement strand
AGGAACTGCGGTACGACGGGTATCCGCTGGGGACCTGGAGCCTCGCGTCCATGCAGGGGTATTTCCGCACCGGCTCCCTGGACATGGGGGACGCCAAGGTCGCCGGGCCCATGCTGAGCCAGCTTGCGAACGGCGTCCTGCTGGTGCGCGCGCTACGGCGCCTGCTGGATGAATTCCGGCCGGATCACGTCCTGAACTACAACAGCCTCCACTTCTACTACCGCGTCGTCTTCGAGCTGTGCCGGGAAAGGCGGCTCCCCGTCCTGGTCCACGAGCGCGGCCTCCAGAACGACAGTTTCGGGGTGCTGGACTCGGAGACGATGAACACAAACGAAGGGCGGTTCCGCGCCTGGGAGCCCTGGAAGGGCATTCCCCTGACCCGCGGGGAATGCCTGGAGGTGAGGGACTATTTCCGGGGCCGGGAGGAAGGGAGGCACGGTTTCTCCCGGTTCTACGATTTCAAGGAGGAGGGCGAGAAGCTGCGCATCGCCCTGCGGATCCCCCCGGACGGTCGCATCGTCGCCTTGTTCCCCTCCGGGGATCGGGAGATCGGGGCCTTCGAAGCCACCCAGGGCAAGACCTTCGAGACCCAGATCGAGTGGATGCGCGCCACGGCGGAAATCTGCCGCAAGCACGGCCTGTACCTGGTCATCCGGCACCATCCCAGCACGGTGCAGAAGGGCCTGGTGAACCATCCCTTCCTGGCCAGCGTCATGGACCTGGCGCCCGGGCTGCACGACCGGGTGCGGGTGGTCATGCCCCACGAGAAGCTCACCTCCTACTCCCTCGCCTGGGCGGCCGACCTCGCCCTTACCTATTTCAGCACCATGGGCGCCGAGGCCATGGTGCGGGGGGTGGCGGGGATATGCGTGGGGGATTCCCTGTACCGGCCCATGGGCGCCGAGTGGGTGAGGGAACCGGCGGAGTACGAGAAGGCCATCCTCGCCGGATTGGAGCGGACGAGGGACTTCGGCGTCGCCGATCTGGGCCTGGCCTACCGCTTCGCCCATTACCTCATCTTCAAGGATGGCTACAAGTTCAAGTCCTTCGGGATCAAGGATACCCATTCCCCGGACATCCGCGTGCGGAGCCTTGCGGATCTGGCGGCCGGTGTCGACCCCGTCCTCGATCGGGTCTGCGGCCATATCCTCGAGGGAGCCGCCCTGCAGCGCCTCCCGGATGACGGTGAGAAGGGCCGCGGAGACGCGGAAGAGCGCGACTTCCTGGAAGGCGAGCTGGCCGAGCTGCGGCAGAGGCGGGCCCGTTACAAGGCGCAGGGACACCGTGCCGTCGACGGCGCGCCCGTCGTGAGCCTCCTGGCCTGCGGCGCGGCCGGGCCGGGATGCGGGACGGACCCGGCCTTGCGGAACAGCCTCGCGCGCAGCCGCGAGAAGTCGCTCCAGGTCGTCCCGCTCGCGGCGGCCGGAGGTTTCACCGCGGTCCTGGAAGGGATGAGGAGCGGCCTCCGGGAATGCCGCGGCCGATACGCCTACCTGGCCCTCCCAGGCCTGGAAATCGACGAGAGCGTCTTCTCCCGGTCGGCGGATTTCCTGGATCGAGAGGAGAACCGGGACTTCCGGGCGGTGCGCTGGGGGGCCTGGATCGCGGACGGCGAGGGGAACCTGACGGGGGAGCTTTTCACCGAGACCCGCCCCGCGGCCACCTACGCCGAGGCTCTGGCGGCATGGCCCGACCTGCAGGACCCGCTCCGGCTGTTCCCTTTCCTGGTTTTCCGGACGGATTTCCTGCGCGAGCTGGTCGACTGGCTGGACGCCATGAAGTCCTTCCCGGAGTCCGGCATAGCGGACTCGCTGTTCGATCTCTTCCACGCCACCAGGAGCCGGGAGGGCGTCAGTCCGATGGACATCCCCATGCTGCGGCTCGGGCCGGCTCCGGCCCGGGCCATGCCCGACGCCCCACCCACGATGATCGCCTTCTTGCCGAGCTGATTCAGCGCGTCGCCGAGGCCGACGGTGGTAGTCGTCTTGCCTTCACCGGCAGGCGTCGGCGAAATCGCCGTCACCAGCACGAGCTTCCCTTCCGGGCGGTCCTTCAGGCTATCGATGAACTTGAGGGAGAGTTTCGCCTTGTAGCGCCCGAAGGGCTCGAGATTCTCTTCGTCGATACCGAGGCGATTCTTCGCGATCTCGGTAATACGCTTCATGTTCGCCGCCTGGGCGATCTCGATATTGCTCTTCAAGGGAGGACCCGCCGCTCGATGGAAAAAGGACGGCAAC
>CBILQL010000808.1:0-2241 GCA_966238865.1 uncultured bacterium | reverse complement strand
TCCAGGCCCGGAGCCGCGGGCGCCGCCGCCGGCGCGGGATGGGGCTGGATATCCGTCGTCGCCGAAGCTGTTCCATCGGCCTTCGGCGGCGCGTCCTCCCCGCTCTGCACCACGGTGAAGTCGAAGTGATCCAGCGGCCGCGCGGAGTCCAGGGACAGGTTGGTATGCGCCTGGAAATGCGGGTGGCTGCCGTCGATGCCCGAGTCCATCACCGCCCAGACGATGCCCTCGCCGAGGGCGGCGAAGGAAGCGCGGGCGGCGTCCGCCTTGATGGTCGAGACCGATTTGTTGATGAAGGCCTCGATTTCGAAATCGGGCCAGATGTGGTACACGGCCCGCTGCAGGGGCGGCCGCTTCGGATCCTGCTTCCGGGAGGCCGGCGAGTCCAATCCGACCAGATCCTGGAGCAGCTTTCCCTGCAATTCGCCGAACAGATACTGGTCGCTGAACCGGCTCTTGGCCAGGTTGAGCCCTTGCGCCTGTTTGCCGCGTGCGCCGGCATTGGAGGTTGCGCTCGCGCGCAACAGGGCGGCCACCGTATCGATGACCCATTGCTTGGCGTTCTGGCGGCCGCCGGGATAGTCGAGGTTGAGATCGATGATCACCGGCTGGAGCGCATCGGGCCCGTCCGCCTGGATCTTCTGCACCAGGGGCACGGCGATGATGGAGGATTCCAGGTCCAGGGGGGTGAAGACATCGCCTTTGCCGGGTTTCCCCGGCGGGGTGGGAGGGAAGGGAGGGTTCGATGCGCCGTTGGCCATGCTGCGTCTCGTTTTGGACTGAATCGTATTGGATTGATGGACGGCTGAAACGGTAACAATTGCGGAGGCGGATGCGGTGCCCGGTCGAAGCCGGGGACGCACTTTCGCCTCCGATGAGGTCCGCTCACCGAAACCGGATAATCGGTATTTACGTCAAAAAAAGAGTTTAGTTGGAATAGGCGCTGCCGGGCGGATGCCGGGAGAAATCAGACGGCGCTATGGACCGATTTTGAACGATCGAAGCCGATACCTGATCGATCCTGTCCTCAATCCCCCTGAATACCCGAAATCGCTGAAGTACATCAAGGGGCCGATACCGCGGCCTTGCAGGACGCTGAACTGGAAATTGGCCGATGAGATCCCGGAATCTTCCGCCGCCAGCACGGAATCGATGCTGCCCGCCAAAACCGATTCGCTATCGGGCCTATACAATTTGACCTTGTCTGCGCCGAAGCTGTGGGAACGGAAAATCCGCGACAGCATGTTGTCCCCGTCGATACCCGGACCAACCACGCTTATCCGATCGAATGCATCCTCGATATCGAACAGAAGCCGCCCTTGATTGGTTGCAGTATCCATTTTCCCAAACACATATCCGGAGATCCTCCGCGTGGAGTCGATTTGGATCGCATGATACACATGCCTGTCCGGATATGCCGTCCCGGAGAGGACGGCGATTGTGCATATACCGGAACTGGAACCGGCGTGGCCGGTATGCCCATTCGCATATTGCGACTGCACTTCGAACTCCCAGAGCGAACCCACCGCCAAAGGAGTGAATCCACCAAGAAGCTCCATCTGCTGAGGAGGCGCGGTAGTTGGTTGTTGACAGCCAACCGAGCCAATGACGCCCGCCAGCAGGACAAAAGAAAGGAAGATGGAACGCATTCAATATTCACATAACAAATTTTCCGCCAATTCGCCGTACCTTTCCTTTCCGAATAAAGGCCTTTTTGGGATTTTCCTACGACGGCGGATCCCCGCCCGCCTCCGCCTTTCCCCACCGGCGATTCCCCCGCACCGGCGCCATCAGGATCACCGACAGGATCACCAGCCCCACCGAAATCCAGGCCACCGGTTCCAGTCCGAACCTGCCCGCGAACTGGATGCCCAGCAGCGCACCGAGGATGCCCCGCACCCCGGTGAAGAACAGGTGCACGGCCATGTATTCCGCGGTGTGGCGGGGCGGGGCCATGTGGGTCACCCATAGCGACCAGGCGAGATTGCCGCCGCCCAGGGCCATGCCCTCCAGCACGGCGGAGGCGCACAGCCAGGGGAAGGTGCGGCCCCAGAAGAAGGCCACCAGGCCCGCGAGGATGAAGACGTTGACGGCCATGCGGATGCCCACGAAGTGGTAGCGGTCGAACAGGCGCGCCCAGAACGGAGTCGTCACGAACCGCGTCGCCTCGGGCAGGATCCCCAGGATCAGGGCGGCGGTGGCGGCCGGGTAGACGACGCCGTAGCGGGGTTCGGTGAGGTA
>CBILQL010000807.1:0-2245 GCA_966238865.1 uncultured bacterium | reverse complement strand
CTCAACGTGCGCGAGGCCTTCCTGAAGGAGCATCCCGAAACGGTGGGCCGCGTGCTCAAGGTCTACGAGAAGGCGCGCAAGTGGACCCTGGCCAACCCCGACAAGGCGCGTGAAATCCTCCGGGAGGCCGCGGGCCTCGCCCCGGCGGTGGCCGTCAAGGTGTGGGAGCGCAACGACTTTTCCGATCCCGCCATCGGCCAGAAGCACAAGGATCTGCTGCTCGCCGGAGGCGACCTGCTCAAGCGCAGCGGCGTCATCGCCGCCGACGCCGACGTGGCCAAGGCCGTGAGCGAGCTGGTCGACACCCGCTTCAGCAACGAGCTGGCCGCGCGATGAACCCGGCGGCTCCCCAGCTTCTCCGCGCCAGCGGTTCCTCCTCTGCCCTGGCGCAGGAAGGGGGGAGCCCCGGCACGCTCCCGCTCGCGTCCGCGGAGGCCGCAAGCGAGGCCGCGCGCGCAGCGGCGATTTCCGGCCGGCTCCGCGGACCCGGGTTCCGGATCCGCGCGCCGGGCCTGGATCCCCTGGCCGTCCTGGCGCCGCTGCTGCTGGCGGCGGCCTGGGAGATCGCGGCCCGCCGGGGCGCCCTCGACCGCACCCTGTTCTCCTCGCCGTCCGACATCCTCGCGGAGATCGCGGCTTCGGCCCGAACGGGCCTGCTGTGGATCCACGTCCGGGCGACCCTGACGCGTGTGCTCTGGGGCTTCCTCGCCGGGAGCGCCGCGGCCACCGTGCTGGGCGTGGCCACGGGCTACTTCGCCCTCCTCCGCAAGCTCCTCGATCCGGTCCTGCAATCCGTGCGCAGCATCCCCTCCCTGGCCTGGGTGCCCCTGTTCATCCTGTGGCTCGGCATCGGCGAGGCCCCCAAGGTGACCCTCATCGCCCTGGGCAGCTTCTTCCCCGTCTACCTCTCCCTCACCTCCGGCATCCGCGGCATGGACCGCAAGCTGGTCGAGGCGGGCCTGGCCTGCCGCAAGCGGGGATGGCGGCTCGTCCGCGAGGTGTACCTGCCCGCCACCTTCCCCGCCTACCACGTGGGCCTGCGCTCGGGGCTCGGATTGGGATGGATGTTCGTGGTGGCCGCCGAGATCATGGGGGCCAGCCGCGGCGTGGGCTACCTGCTCGTGGACGGCCAGGCCACGGGACGCCCGGCCATCATGATCGCCTCCGTCCTGCTCTTCGCCCTGCTGGGCAAGGCCACCGACACCCTGCTGGTCCTCGGCGCGGCGCCGTGGCTGCGCTGGCAGGACACCTTCGAGAGGCAAACCTGAGGAGCCGCCCATGCTGATCCTGGAGAACGTCCGCAAATCCTTCGGCCCCGGCCGCCCGGTGCTCGACGCCGTCGACCTGGAGTTCCCCGCCGGCAGCGCCACCGCCATCGTGGGCGCGACCGGGGGCGGCAAGAGCACCCTGCTGCGGCTCCTGTCCGGGCTGTCCGCGCCCGACCACGGCCGGGTGCTCGCCGGCTCCGAGGCCGTCGACGGCCCGCGGGACGACTTCGGGATCATGTTCCAGGAGCCCCGGCTCATGCCCTGGCTCACCGTGGAGAAGAACGTCCGCTTCGGGCTCGCGCACCTGCCGCATCGGCAGCGCAAGCTCCTGGCCGAGGACGCCCTGCGGCAGGTGGGGCTGGCCGCCCACGGCCGGCTCCTGCCCAAGCAGCTCTCGGGAGGCATGGCCCAGCGCGCCGCCTTCGCCCGGGCCATCGTCGGCCGGCCGCGGGTGCTCTTCCTCGACGAGCCCTTCAGCGCCCTGGACGCCCTGACCCGGGTTCGCCTCCAGGAATACGTGGCCGCCTGGTGGCGCCGTGAGCGCGCCACCTTGATCCTCGTCACCCACGACGTGGAGGAGGCGGTGCTCTTCTCCCATCGTGTGGTGGTGCTCGGCGGCACGCCGGGCCGGGTCCGCCGCATATTCGACATCGATCTGCCCTATCCCCGCGCGCGGGACGCCGCCGATTTCCTGGCCTGGAAGCGCCGCATCGTCGCCGAGCTGGCGCCGGCCGGCGGGCCCGCCTCCGCCACGCGGGAAGACGCGGAAGCCGCTTCCCTGGACGCCGCGCATGCATGACGGGAAACGAGCCGCGGATCCCCTGGCCATCGCCGCCGCCCTGGCCGGGGAATTCGCCTTGACCGCCGCCGCGCGGGACAAGGCCGGCGGCACGCCCAAGCGCGAACGCGACGCCCTGCGGGCCTGCGGCCTGCTCAAGCTCGTGGTGCCGGCAGCCTACGGAGGCCCGGGCCGCCCA
>CBILQL010000806.1:0-2255 GCA_966238865.1 uncultured bacterium | reverse complement strand
ATGCCGTAGGGGTGGTGGTAGGCCGCCGCCAGGAGATCGGAACCGGCCTTGCTTGCCGAATACGGGGAGTTGGGCGCGATGGGCGTGGACTCGGAGAAGAGGCCCGTGGGTCCCAGCGAGCCGTACACCTCGTCGGTGGAGACGTGCACGAAGCGCCCCACCTTCGCCTGCCGGGCCGCTTCCAGCAGCACCTGGGTGCCCAGGACGTTGGTCTGCACGAAGACCTCGGGGCCGAGTATGCTGCGATCCACGTGCGACTCGGCGGCGAAATGGACGATGGCGTCCGGCCGCTCGCCCAGGATCTCGGCCATCAGGGCCCGATCGCAGATGTCCCCCTTGAGGAACCGGTAGGCGGGGTTCGCGGCCGCGTCCTGCAGGCTGGCCGGATTGCCGGCGTAGGTCATCTTGTCGAGGTTGGTCACCCGCCAGGAGGGGCGATCGGAAAGGATCATGCGGATGAAGTTGGATCCGATGAATCCAAGGCCGCCCGTGACTACGATGTGCATTGCTGGAATCCCCGCTCTTGCTCGAACGCCCTACCGGCCGCCCGTGGCATGGAAATTAGCAAATCCCGGACGGCGCGGGGAGCGCCGTTCCCGCGGCTATTTCGAGAACTCCCGGGAGACGCGGATGAGATCCTGCTCGATGCGCAGGAAGGCCTGCACCAGATCGGGATCGAAATGCTTGCCGCTTTCCGCCAGGATCATGTTGCGCGCCTGGACGTGGGGGATGGGCTCCTTGTAGCAGCGCCGCGAGACCAGGGCGTCGTACACGTCGGCCAGGGCCACGATGCGCGCCGAGAGGGGGATATCCTTCCCCTTCAGGGGCTTGCCGATGCCGTTCTCCACGAACATGGCGCGGGTCTTGCCGAGCACGTTGGGATAGCCGGTGCCGTCGTAGCGCTGGTGGTGGTGGTAGGCGATCTCCTTGGAGAGGCTGTAGAAGGTGCGCCATCCCAGCTTCAGCTCCAGCTCGTGGAGCAGGTCGCCGCCGATGAAGGTGTGCATCTTCATGATCTCGAATTCCTCGGCGGTGAGGCCGCCGCGCTTCTTGAGGATGTCGTCGCGGATGCCGACCTTGCCCACGTCGTGCAGCGGGGCGGCGATGAAGATCTCGTCGCAGTAGCTGCGCGTGATGTAGCCGGCGTATTCGGGCAGCTTGGCCATCTCCTGGGCCAGCATGCGGGAATAATGGCTCATGCGGATGATGTGGTCCCCGGTGTCCGGGTCCCGCACCTCGGAGATCTTGGCGAAGCCCAGGATGCTCACCTTCTGGATCTCGTTGCCGCGCTCCAGGCCCTCCAGGATGCGCTCGTGCATGGCCGCATGGGTGCGGCGGTGCCCGGCCGAGACCAGGTGCAGGGCCGCGTAGGGGATCAGGAACTCGGGCAGCCAGGCCGCCCACAGCCAGGCGGAGGCGGGCAGGAACCCGGCCGCGGACCCGTGGGCTGCGAGGTGGATGGCGAACCGCACGGCATGGAAAAGAAGCCCGCAGGCCAGCGCCGGCAGCAGGGGGTTCTCGAGGGAGGTCTCGAAGAGGGCCATGGACCGCGACTTGGGAGGGGGCGCGGGCGCGACCGGGGGCGCGGGTCGGACGGCCGCCGGCGTCGCCGGCAGGGCGGGCGGCTTCGGCTGGCTGTGGATATCCAGAAGTGTCATTCGAAGCGTGTCCTCCGCGTCCCGGGAGTTATAGTAAGTCGCCGGGGCGGTCCCGGCTCAAGGTTTTTGCCGCGGCGCCGGAACGCTATTTCCCGGGCGGACGGAGCCTATGCGCGCAACGCGCGGCGTTTCCGGGAGGCGCTCAAATTGCCAAAGCAAATCGCCGATGGGGAAAGCGGCCAATTTACGGAGATTTTACGGTAACCGGCAATGGGACACTGGATCCTTCCGTACCCTCCGGTTTGGAAACGCCCGCCTGTCGGATTATTTTCCAACCGGATTCTTTCCCGCATGAAGCGCGCACTCACGGAAAACCTGGGCTTCGCCCGTATCGACCATGGCCGCGAACAGCGGAAGGGATTCCCGGAGGTGGTCTTCGCCCCGGGGAAGACCCGTTCCCAGATCCTCTCCATCTCGGAGCGCATCCTGGCCCGATCCGGCCGCCTGCTCGTGACCCGCGCCGACGAGGAAACATACGCGTTCCTGAAGGCTCGGGTTCCGGTCGTGCGCTGGCACGCCGCTGCGCGGGCCGTATACCATGTAGGGTGCGCGGCCGTGCGGAGGCCGGGGCGGAAGGGCTCGCCGCTGGCGGTGGGG
>CBILQL010000805.1:0-2266 GCA_966238865.1 uncultured bacterium | reverse complement strand
CCGGTCCTTATCTGGGTCCAGCCCGGTCATCTCCATATCGATCCAGACCAGGTGATTTTCCACTTCAGACCCCTTTTCCTATCTTTTGACGTTTTAAACATAATAAGCCAAGGATTCCTTCGGAAATGCAAAGAGACGTTGTCATTACCGGCATGGGGGTTGTCAGTCCCATTGGAAATTCGCCCGAAGTCTTTTTCCGGAACCTCCTGGAAGGCAAGTCCGGAATTTCGAATATAACGCGTTTCGATACATCGGCTTATAGCGTGCACTTCGCCGGCGAGGTCAAGGAGTTCGACGCCTCGCCGCATTTCGACGCCAAGGAACTGGGCCGCACGTCCCGTTTCATCCAGTACATCATGCATGCGGCTTTGAGCGCGGTGGAAAACGCAGGTCTCAAGGACAACAAGGGCCTGGATTTGAGCCGCGCGGGCATGATCCTGGGATCGGGGATGGGCGGCATCGAGGTGTTTACCGAGAACGCCGGTCTATTGGTGGAGAAGGGGCCCAAGCGCGTCTCCCCGTTCTTCATCCCAATGTCCATCACCAACATGGGCAGCGGCATGGTGTCCATCCGCCTGGGCTGGCGGGGACCCAATTGGTCGGTTTCTTCGGCCTGCGCCACGGGAAACCACGCCCTGGCCACGGCTGCCGATCAAATCCGGCTGGGCCGCGCGGACGTGATGCTGGCGGGAGGCTCCGAAGAATCCGTCTGCGCATCCTCGCTGGCCGGTTTCTCCAACATGCGCGCCTTGTCGCGGCGCAACGACAGCCCGGCCACCGCCTCGCGCCCCTTCGACGCGGACCGGGACGGATTCGTGCTGGGCGAGGGCGCCGGCTGCCTGGTGCTGGAATCCCGGGAGCATGCGCAGGCCCGGGGCGCGAAGATCCTCGGCGTTCTGCGGGGCTACGGTTCGAGCGGGGACGCCTACCACATGTCCGCTCCCCTGGAAACGGGGGAGGGGGTGTGCCTGGCCATCGAAGCCGCCTTGAAGGACGCGGGAGTGCGGAAGGAGGAAGTGGGCCTGGTGAACGCCCATGCCACGTCCACGCCTCTCGGCGACGTGGCCGAGGTGAAGGCCTTGCGCAGGGTTTTCGGGTCCCACCTGGACAGGATGAAGGTGGAGGCGACGAAGTCGATGACCGGGCACCTGCTCGGAGGCGCTTCGTCCATCGAGGCCATCGCCCTGCTGATGTCCCTGAACGCGGAAAAGGCCCACCCCAGCATCAACGTGGTCAACCAGGATCCGGAAATCCAGATCGACTGCTCCCCGAACAAGGCGAGCGCCGTCTCGACCAGGATCGGAATCAGCAATTCTTTCGGATTCGGCGGGCACAATTCCTGCGTTGTGATCGAGAGGGGGGATTGAGGCGTAACGGCAGGGTGCTGCCGTTCGCGGCTTGCATAGTCGCCGCGATTCTCGCCTCCGGTTGCGCCTCCAGCCAGCATGTGAGCCGCGACTACACCCGATCGGGCATGAAGGGACGCCATTTGCGCGTGATGTCTATCGATTCCCTCCGGATCGTGAACCTGGACGACTTCAGGAGGAGCTGGCCGGCCGCGGACGGCGATTCGACGCGCATCTTGTCGGACATGTATGCGAAAATCGTCGCCTCGACCGTCGACTTCGCCGCCGTCCTGCCGGATACGTCCGGGGCGATCCTCCCGGATGAATTCGACCATGCGGACCTGGATTTCAAGGGCAAGGATGGTTCCAAGCGGGCGGAATTCCGGTTTCCTTCCGCCGCCGCGCTCCGTAAGCGGGGCGGGGAGCCCGACCTGGCTCTCCAGGTCTTCAACCTGGAATTCCGCCGACCGGCGGACTCCTCCAGAACCAAGAATAATCCCAATCCGATAACGCTGCTCAAAGGCCTTGAGGCATCCGGGAAATACGTCATTTGGGACTACCGGGCGGGGACGCCCTTGGCATACGGAAGCGTGCGCGTCTCGGCTTTTTTCGGAGTGGAGATGTCGAAGGGAACCTGGCAGACCTGCCTGGAACGCGCCGCGCTCTTACAGTTCCGCGGAACTCCCTTCGAGGGGGCGAAGTACCATAAGCTCCGGGAGAAGCAGTACCCGGTACGCTGAGGCCGCGGGCGGAGGCGAAAAAAAAACCCTTCCCGGATGGCGGGAAGGGTTCGGGATGCGGGCCGCCGCGGGCGGCGTCCAGGTCAGGCCGCGAACAGGGTCTTGCCGGACGACTTGAGGTCGTCGCAGGCTTCCTTGACGCGCTTGGCCATGGCCTTCTCGCCCGCCTTGAGGAAGGAG
>CBILQL010000804.1:0-2267 GCA_966238865.1 uncultured bacterium | reverse complement strand
ACACCGCTTCGCGGTGGAGATAATCCGCCGACCAGTCCGGGGCCACGTAGGCGCCGTGCCCCCAGATGGAACCCACCTCCTGGCCTCCCAGGGATTGCCAGACGTTCTGGCCCTCCCTGATGGCCGCGCCGGAGAAGAGGGTTTTCCCGTCGGCGGTGGCCACGCGCCCTGGGATGGGCGGAGCCTGGCGGTAGATTTCGCCGCCGTAATAGCCGAGGATGGCGAAGGAGAAGACGTTGACCGCGGCGAAGGCGAGCCAGAGTTTCCGATGGTTCATTATGCCCCCAGGATTTCCCGGGAGATATATTTTTTTCTGCCCCTGGGGGGAAGCGGTTCATCCCCTTCGCCGGACTATCCCCTTCATCGTGACGGTTCAGAAATCCTTGCGGGCCAGGTTCCGGAAGAAGAGCGCGGCGGGAAGCGCCACCCACGAAGCCAGGGCCGCGAAGCAGGCCGTGAGGCCGGCTCCCGTCCCGAAGAAGCGCCGGAAGGCCGAGCCGGTGTACCCGAGCAGCACCGAGGCATCCAGCTGCATGAGGACGAGGATGCGCTCCAGGTCCACGGGATTGAGAAGCACGGCGCCGATCACGGCGCGGTCCAGCGGGTAGTCGGCGAAGCGCGTGACGATCAGCAGCAGGGCGCCGTCGTAGAAGAAGACCAGGAAGAGCCACAGCGCCAGGCCCGTGGAGAGGCCGCGCAGGCGATCCTCCACCGCCAGGCCGATGAGGAGGGCCCCCGCCAGGAAGCAGAGGTGCAGCAGCATGCCGCCGGCCAGGAAGACTCCCAGGAATGTCAGGTCCCGGGTGCCCGTGAAGCCGGCGGCCAAGGTGGGGATGGCGAGGCCCAGGGCGAAAGCCGAGCACAGGGCCGCCGCCAGCGCCAGGGCCTGCCCGCCGAGCAGGGCCGCCCGGCCCACCGGCTGGGCCAGCATCAGCTCCTGGAAGCCGCGGGACTGGTAGAAGTAGAGCGTGCCGAACAGGGTGGCGGCGAGCGGGGCCAGGAACAGCACCAGGCTGAGGAGGGCGCCGAAGCCGGCGGAACTGGTCGGGGCGTATTGCATCAGGAACCAGCCCGCCGCCAGGTGGAAGAGGAAGTAGGCCGCGATGAAGCGGCTGCGCAGGAGGTCCATGAGGCAGTAGGCGAGCACGGATTTCATGCCAGGGCTCCTTCCAGCAGTCCCGCCACGCAGCGCTCGAACTGATCCAGATCGGAGCCCTTGCCCGGCACCTCGGAGGCGGGGATGACCTGGACGCGGCCGTCCTGCAGGAAGGCCAGGCGGTCCGCCAGCTCCCAGAGGTCGCCGAGCAGGTGGGTGGTCATGAGGATGGTCTTGCCGGCCTCCTTCTCCCGTTTCAGGATGTCCACGAGGCGGAGACGGGAGGCCGGGTCCAGGCTGGCGGTGGGCTCGTCGAGCACCAGCACGGGGGCGTCGAAGGCCAGGGCCAGCACCGCGTTCACCTTCTGCTTCATGCCTCCCGACAGGGTCTTCCACTTGTCGTCCAGGAACTCGGCCACCCCCAGTTCGCGTCCGCGGGCGAAGTCGGGAGCGCGGCCGCGCACCCTTTCCACCAGGGAGGCGATTTCCCGCACCGTGAGGTTCTCCGGGAAGCCGGGAAGCTGGGGCATGTAGCCGAGGTGGCGGCGGTAGCCCGGGCCATCCGCCGCGTCCTCGCCCATCACCTCGATGCGTCCCCGGTCGGGCACGTGGAGCCCCAGGAGGCAGCGCAGGAAGGTGGACTTGCCGCTGCCGTTCGGGCCGAGGATGGCGGTGACCGTGCCCGGCGCGGCCTGGAGGGACATCCCCCGCAGGATCTGCTTGCGCCCGTAGGCCTTGTGGAGATCGGCGATCTTGAGGGTGGCTTGCATGATCAGGCGCCCGCCTTTCCGGTCGTAGGCATCAGGGGTTCGGGATCTTCCAAGGTGGCCGGAGAAAGCGTGGGGAACAGGCGTTCCACGAGGTTGAGCAGGGTCACGAAGTGGCTGCGCAGGAGGGCCGTGGCCTGGGGGTGCTCCTGCATGAGGGTGGGGAAGAGATCGACGGGGCGATGGGCCACGTCCCCGATCCCGTCGCGGTCGGCTCCGCCTCACGCGAGTCGGCGGGCGCGCGCATCCTCGATCGGGGCTACCGCCGCTACGACGGCGAGCGGCGCGGGCTGCGGGCCGCGATCAAGAGCCTCGCCATCCAGACGATGCAGCGATCCCTCGGCATCCGGCGCAGCTTCTGGGCCAAGGTCTTCCCGACGCTGGCGGTGTTCATCGCCATGAAC
>CBILQL010000803.1:0-2271 GCA_966238865.1 uncultured bacterium | reverse complement strand
GACTGGATTGTGACTTCAAGAAACAGGGCGGTTACCTTTTATCTTAGCGGCTATGAATCTAAGACCGGGGGGATGGATTCGGAGGCCGGACGGCCGGAAACGGCCCCCCAGGCGCTCTTTTTTCAGGAGCTGACCCGTCGCGGGCCGGAGACCCGGCCCGAATCCGTCAGCAGGTCAGTAGTAAACGGCTCCCAGCGACAACTTGCCGAAATGGCCCGCCGGCACGAGGTCCGTCGGGCCGTAGAATATATCGGCGCTGTTGGACCAGAGCACCTTGAGGGAATTGTCGTCGCGGTTGGCGCTGAAGATGTCCCACCGGTTGTCGCCGTTGATGTCCCCCACCATGAACTGGCTGCCCAGCCGGCCCACGTAGGAGGGCCCCTTGACGGAATAAAGGCTGCTTCCGTTGGACAGGCCGACATACATCGCCCCCGTTCCCAGGTTGGGCTCGTAGAAGTAGATGTCGTCCTTGTTGTCGGCGTTGAAGTCGGCCGCCCCGTACCAGCCGCCCCAGCTGATATGCCCGAAGCAATCGCCGCATACCGCCTGCACCGGGATCCCGGAAGCCAGGGACGTCCCGTTCGCGAGCAGGACATTCACCGTGTGCGGGCCGATGGCGCTGTTGTACGGATTGATCTCGGCGGGTCGAATCGCGCAGAAGATGTCCTCGCGGTTGTCGCCATTGAAGTCGCCCACGAAGAATTGGCCGGCGAAGTCCCCCCAATTGATCACTGTCTCGGGCGCCAGGCCCGAAGCGGTGGAAAGCCGGAGGCGGAGGGCCTGATTGCGGGGATCCACGATGAGGATATCGTCCCGGCCGTTCCCGTCATAGTCCAGGGTATGGAAGCTCATCTGGCGATCCATGTCCCAGGCGCCCAGGTTGACTTCGGAACCGAACGTGCCGTTGCTCCAATATCTCACCGCGATTTCATCGTAGATCTGTTTTCCGTAGATGAGATCGCTCCGGTTGTCGCCGTTGAGGTCGCCGGTCATGAAATAGGCCTCTTCCACGGGGATGGTCCCCAGGGTCCCATGGTACATGAGCTGATCCCCGACCGAGAGTCGCCAGGATACCTTGTAATAGAATCCGCTGGGCTCGATGAGGACCAGATCCGAACGGCCGTCCCCGTCCAGGTCCGGCGCCCGCCCGCCCGCGCGATAAGGATGGTAGAACTGGACGGCCTTGTGATCGTTGTAGGAGAGGAAGTTGTCCTGCGTGACGCCGGATTGCGGGACATCCGGACGCAGCACGCTGAAGGGCTGGGCCACGTTATAAATCGGGGTGCCCGTCACGATCCCGCCGGAACCCGGGCCTGGATGGCCGAGTTCTCCGTTCGGCCCATACTCGTAATTATGCAGGAAGCCGATGGTGTGCATGAATTCATGGGTCAGCACCCAGACCTTCCGCCAGTCGGCCAGGGGATTGTATGTCGTAGTGCAGAGGTTGACGAGCGACCCCGGCCCTCCGCCGGAAGGCATCTGCGCCCATGCCCCGCGGTTGACCGGGCAATCGGTCATGCTGGATCTGAGCAGGATATCCTGATCGGTGGTTGTCACCCGCTTGAAAAAGACATTGGCATGGGTGCTGTTCAGGATCTTGAGGGCTTCCTCCAGCCTGGATATCTCGGAGTTGGCGGAGCTCTCGACCCGGACCTTGATGTGACGGGTACGGTGCTCGAAAAACCCTAGCGTGGTGTAATAGTATTGGCTCCGCTTGGCCAGGGCGGGACCTGCTCCGGGATCCGGGTATTCGACGTCGGTCCGGAACACCATGTCTTCCACCCGGATGCGGTCGGCGGCGATCTTGATGCTATCCGCCGGGAAACCCAGTGAAAGCACGTAGCGGTAGGCCGCCTCCTGGCGCGGGGTCAGGCCCGTTGGAACCTCCTCCGCCCGGGCGGCAGGGGCCGGTGACTGGGGAGAGGGATCGCATCCGAGCAGGAATCCCGGCACGGCGAAAACGAGGGTGGAACGCAGGAATTGTCTCAGACGAGCCATGCCTAACTCCCTTCCTTGGAGGAAGACGCTAAGCTAGCACATGGCCTTCCGGGAGCGGGGAGTATTTTTTATGGTCCTCCCGGAAATTGGGAACCGGTCGGAATGCCTAGGCCGTGTTCAATATTCGGGTCAGGGCTCCACCGAGCGCGATTCAATCCGCCAGGAATATCCTCTCTCCGAAGCCGGAAATGCGCGCCGAAAGCAGACCGCGGGGCAGCTTTGCTGCGATCGCGCCCCGGACCGCTCCGGCCGGCAGGGAGAATCGCCCCACTT
>CBILQL010000802.1:0-2272 GCA_966238865.1 uncultured bacterium | reverse complement strand
TATGCCGCCGCCCAGCTCGCGGCCCTGATTTCCAGCGCCACCGGCGGGACCATGACCCTGGAGAACTACTCGATCCTCGAGACGGCGCTGTCGGGGAATGTCACCAATAAAGTGAGCGCCAAGGAGGAGGCGGGCAAGTCGGAGTCCGTCAGCGGCGCCGAGCAGAAAAAGTTCGCTTTTACAGATTTCTCGAGCACCTTTCCGACCAAGCCCTATCTCCCGGTGATCGGCGCCGTGTACCTCAGCTATACGGCCGCAAGCGGCAAGGTGGATCTCGTCTCCGCCGACCCCGAGGCCTTGGCGGCCCGGCAGGCGCGCCTCTACCATCTGGGCCCGTTCGGCGAAGCGGAGCAGGAGGTTCCCGTCGCCGGGTCTTCGGGTCATTACCTGCTGCCCCAGTTCCGGCACTCCGACGGGATCGATCACGTGGGCGAATGGCTGATCGGCTTCCGGGACCTGGCACCCCGACAGAGCGTGGAGGTCCTGTTCCAGCTCCTCGAGGGCAGCACGGTTCCCACCCTCAGCAAACCGGAACGGCATGTGACCTGGAGCTATTGGGCAGTCGACCGGTGGATCGCCTTCGAGGATCGGGACGTCAGCGACGCCACCCGGCAGCTGGTCCAGAGCGGCATCATCCGCTTCGCCATCCCCGGCGACGCGACCGTGGACAAGGGCGTCCTGCCGCACGGCTTCCTCTGGGTGATGGCCTCGGTGACCGCGGCCACCGGGGCGGTATGCCAGGTGCTGTCGGTGCAGGCCCAGGCCATGCGGGCCACCTTCGCCGATCGCGGCAACGCGCCGGATTGGCTGGACGCGCCGCTGCCCGCGGGGACCATCGGCAAGCTCAAGGACGCGGACTCCCGTTTCAAGAAATTCACCCAGCCCTATCCCTCCTTCGGCGGCCGCCCGGCCGAAGGCAGCGGGAAGTTCTATTTGCGATCCAGCGAGCGGCTGCGCCACAAGGGACGGGCCGCGACCCTCTGGGATTACGAGACCCTGGTGCTGGAAGCCTTCCCCGGCCTCTACAAGGTGAAGTGCCTCAACCATACCCGCATCGAGGACAATCCGGATTCCAGCCTGGCGGTATACAGCGAGAACGCGCCCGGCCACGTGGCCATCATCGCCATTCCCGCCCTGGGCGGCGGGTCCCTCGGGAATCCCCTCAAGCCGTTCGTCGGCCAGGACGTCCTGACCGGCATCAAGGAATTCCTGCGGGAGAGGGTCACCGGACAATTGTTCGAGGGGGGCGAAACCCCCGGCGTCCTCAACCTGCACGTCTGCAATCCCGTGTTCGAGGAGATCAGCCTGGAGTTCCACCTGCAATTGAAGCCCGGCTTCGAGGACTTCGCCTGGTACAGCCAGCTGCTCCAGGAGGAGATCATGCGGCATCTGTCCCCCTGGGCGTTCCCTGCTGCGAATGCGGCGGCGCAAGGGGCTGCGGCGGGAGCGGCGGCGCGCGCCGCCGACGTGCAGTTCGGCGGGCGCATCTCCAAGTCGTCCCTGATCAACTTCATCGAGGAGCGGCCCTACGTGGATTTCATCACCGATGTGGATCTGAGGCACCGGCCCGGCGGCGGGACCCTGGTCGGGAACCTGGAGGAGGCGGTGGCGTCCACGGCCCGAAGCATCCTGGTCTCCGCCCCGGCGGCGGGCCACATCATACAGCAGTACGGGACATGATCGAGAGCAGCACCATCCCCAAGGTCCCCGTCCTCGACCCTTCCGAGGACTACGCCTTCCTCAGGGCCAAGGGCCTGGAATACATCCAGCAGCTCGGCAGCAGCCTGTGGACCGACTACAACATCCACGACCCCGGCATCACCTTCCTGGAGCTGCTCTGCTACGCCATCACCGACCTGGGGTACCGCGCCGGATTCGGCATGGCCGATCTCCTGGCCCCGCCTCCGGGGAAGGCCTTCGATCCGAAACGCCAGGGATTCCATACCGCCCGGGAAATCCTCTCGATGAACCCTCTCACGGTGAGGGACTGGCGGAAGCTGCTCATCGATCTCGCGGGCGTCAAGAACGGCTGGCTGGAACCGAGGCGCAAGCCCTGCGACGACGTCCGGATCTACGCCGATTGCGCCAAGGGTGTGCTGCAGTATTTTCCCGCCACCGACCATGCCGTGATCCCGAGGGGCCTGTACGACGTGCTCGTCGAGTTCGAGGACCTGGAGCGCATGGGGAACCTGAACAGCGGCAAGGTGTTCTACACCTTCGCCTTCAACGCGGGGACCGCCGGCGCCTCCACGGCCCTCATCGAGCTCCGGCT
>CBILQL010000801.1:0-2277 GCA_966238865.1 uncultured bacterium | reverse complement strand
TCACGCCTCCGGACGTCGGCTTCTCGAACTTCATCTTCACGCCTCCGGGCGATTTCTACATCCACGGCCTGGCGTACGACGAGGAGACCTACCAGCGCTTCCGGGACGCCCTGTCCGGCCTGGAAGGCGCCTCCATCCGGCCCGGCATCTCCAGCAAGAGCGGAGCGCGGGGCACGTCCCGGGAGTTCTCCTTCTACGGGACGGTGAAGTATCCGGTGAAGGCCATCCCCCAGCCTCCCGATCGCGTGCTCAAGAAGCAGGACGTGCAGGCCGAGCTGAAGCGCCTCAAGGAAGTGGCGGCCAGCCTGGGCATCGCCCTGCGCAGCCCCAAGCTCAAGAGCACCTCGGACGCCGGCGACTATCGCCGCATGATCTTCCAGGCCTCCGCCGACTGCAGCTACCAGCAGATGCAGGACCTGCTCGCCCAGCTGCGCGAGCGCAATTCCAACCTGGGCTTCCTCAAGTTCGCCCTCAAGGCCAGCGGCGACGAGAGCGTGACGGCCTCCCTGGACATCCTCGCCTACGTGGACTGAGGCTGCGGAGGGTTCCCCGGGGAGGATTCCCTGATGATCCGGCTGCGGAGGTTTTTCGTTTTTTGTTTTTCGTTGGGAGATCACAGGGGTGCCGGCCAGGGCCCCCTGAGGACGGCAGAAGCCGGGTAAGCCTGCCACACGAAAAACAAAAACAAAAAACGAAAAACGCCCCCCCTACCTTTTACCCCACCGAGTCTTTCTCCCCCTTTAGCTACCTTCTTCCCATGGGCGTGATCATCATGGGCGGCGAATACCGCGGACGCAAGCTGGCTACGGACACCCGTGCCGGCGTCATCCGTCCCACCTCGGGAAAGGTCCGGGAGGCCCTGTTCAGCTCCCTGGGCGAGAGAGTCCCCGGCTCCGTCTTCGTCGATTTGTACGCCGGTTCCGGCGCGGTGGGCCTCGAGGCCCTGAGCCGCGGCGCCGGGGAGGTGCACCTCGTCGAGAGCCACCCCCAGAGCTGGGCCCTGCTCAAGGCCAATTGCCAGTCCGTGGCGGGGGGGCTGCCGGAGGGGCGCCTCCGGATGGAGCGCGGCGACGCGGCCGAGTTCTGCCGGGACATGGCCGCCCGCGGCCGACGCTTCGACATCGTTTTCGCGGATCCGCCCTTCGATCGCGGCGGCGATTTCGCCGCCTTGCCGGCTCTGTTCCGGGGCCTCCTGGCCGAGGACGGGACGGCAGTCATCCAATTCCCGTTCCGGGACCCCCCGGAATGGCTGCCGCAGGCCGGCAAGGTGAGGCGCTACGGGGAGAGCGGCCTCGCGTTTTTCGACTTCCAGGGGCTTCCCGCATAGGCCGGAAGTATATTTTAGGACCGGCGGGCTTTTTTGCGGAGCCGTGAAACGGTATTTTATCCGAAAGGGCGATAGGTGGTCAAAGCCATATATCCCGGGACCTTCGACCCCATCACGAACGGCCACCTGGACATCCTTAGCCGGGCGGCGGGGCTCTTCGAGTCCGTGGAGGTGGTGGTGGCCGTGAACGTCCGCAAGACCACCCTCTTCAGCCTGGAGGAGCGGATGGAGCTGATCGCGGGATGCACGCATCATCTCGAGAACGTGCATGTCTCGTCCTTCGCCGGCCTGACCGTGGACTGCCTGCGCCGCCACGGGGCCAAGGTGGTCATCCGCGGACTGCGGGCCGTCAGCGATTTCGAGTACGAGTTCCAGATGGCCCTCATGAACAAGAAGCTGGACGCCGGATGCGAGACCGTCCACCTCATGCCCAGCGAGCAGTACACCTATCTCAATTCCAGCGTCATCCGGGAAATCGCCGCCCTTGGAGGCTCGGTGTCCGAGTTCGTCCCACCCCTGGTGGAGGAGAAGCTGAGGGAGAAGCTGGGCGCCCCCCGGGGAATCGTCCAGCCGGGTCAGGCCCCCAAGTCCCCGGAAACGGGGAAGGCGGGAGCCGCCGGTTCCCGGGACGGGAGGAAATAGAGGGGCTCGCACGGGGCGCTTCTATTTCGGAAAATATTGAACATGGCTGACGTCTTCTCACCCTCCGGAACCCTTCCGCGGATCATCAAGATCCTGCTGTTCGCGAACCTGGGCATCTTCCTGGTCGACTACCTCACCCACGGGGACTTCATCTGGAGATGGTTCGCCCTGGATCCCACCCAGGTGATCCAGGAGTTCCAGGTCTGGCGCCTGGCCACCTACCTGTTCGTCCACGACCTGCATCCTCCCTTCTTCCACATCCTGCTCAACATGCTCATCTTGTGGATGTTCGGCTCCCCGCTGGTCGA
>CBILQL010000800.1:0-2280 GCA_966238865.1 uncultured bacterium | reverse complement strand
CTCGCCCCCCGCCGCCCCCTGCCCTCCACCGTGGACTCCGAAGCGGACAGCAAGCCCCCGGTTTCCGAGCTGGCCGTCAATGAAGCCGGCGCCGCGGATCCTTTCTTCGGCCGCGACGATTCCGACATCCAGCACGGCCGCCGCAACCAGATGAAGAAGAAGCCCAAGTTCGACGAGGCCGAGGTCGAGGAGAAGGCCGCGACGGAGGAATCTGTAAAGTAACGGAAAACTTTCCAAGGCGCTTTGCGCCAAGGAAAGTTTTCTCGACCACTCTCCTCGCACCCTCCCGGGGGCGAGGAGCTCCCACCTGGGTAGCAGCGGCAACTCAGGGAATACGAAGAAGAAATCGAATAATGCAGGGGTGGGTCTTGGACCTGCCCCTTTTTTTTATTGCCCTGTATTCTGATTCTCAACCATTGTGCATTGGCTGCAACGGACTTCCCCCGTCAGCTTTCGGCTATCGATTGGTTGTCCGCCGCCTAGGAATGGCAGCCGCTTCGGGGGCGGTTGCGGCGCCTATTTTAAAGGATGCCGAGGGTCAGCAGGATGGAGGCATGGATGCCCCAGTAGGAGAGGTTGCGCTTGCCGAGGATGGTGAAGGGGACGCCGGCCTGGAGGGAGAGCAGGTCGTCGAGTTCGACGGTGAAGCCGGGTTCGGGGATGAGGAGGAAGCCGCCGGTTTCGACGGATTCGCCGTCCACGTTGCTGTCGAGCCGGAGCTGGCCCGTCAGGCCGAGGTAGGGCAGGAAGGGATCCAGCAGATAGCCGACCCGGGCGAACACGGTGGCCTGGTCGCCGTAATCGATCTCGCTGTTCTCCTTGTCGCTGAAGTGGAATTCGAATCCGGCCTTGGCGTCGGCGACGATGGCGCCCTTCGAGGCCATGCCCATGACGGTGAGGGCCAGGAAGTCGTTGGGGAGGGCGTCCTTGCCGTCCTCGAAGCCGATGCCCCAGCTGATGTCGGCGCCCACGTTGTAGGGCCGGTAGGTGTACTTGAGCCCCGCCTTCATGTTGCTCGGGAAGGCGGCCATGCCGGCGGTGTCCTTGTTGTCGGAATGCTTGAAGGGCAGGAGCAGGTGGATCTCGAAACCCTTGGGCAGGCCCAGCCTGGCGGACACGGGGAAATCGGTTTGCGACCGTTTCTCCTTGTTGGAGAAGGGATCGCGCTTCGTGGTGTCGTAATACCCGGTGGCGATCCGGTGCTGCAAACCGAACTCGAGGCCGACGGTCCAAGGCGTCAGGGAGAGGTTCTCGCGGAAGAAGGGGCTGTTCCGGTAGAGGGAGCTGACGGCAAGGTTGAGGCTGTCGCCCTTCTGGATGGGCAGCTTGAAGGCGGTGTTGCGGAAATGGCTTTCCCGCGGATCGATGCGGAGCTGGCGGTCTCCCGGCAGCATGAGGGCGTTCTCGAACGGGGAGGTGCCCACCTTGACGCCGTCCAGCCAGATCTCGGCGCTGTCCGGGGAGGTGGCCAGTTCGAGGTAGCCGTAATGGGTGGGGATCTCCCGGTTGACCAACGTATGCTGGCCCTCCTGCACGGCGATGTCCGGGACGGACAGGGTGTCGTGGCTTTGCAGGATGAGCCAGAGGTTGTAGCGGCCGGTGGGCAGCTCGCGGTTCTCCAGCGGCGTGTCGCCCAGGTATTTCCGATCGGGATCATCCGGACCCGTGTACCAGACTTCGGCCCCGTTGGGGCTCGATTCCACCGTCAGGAATCCGGTGGCCTGGGCGGAAACGGAAAGGAACACCCCGAAACCCAGCGCGGCGACCAGGACGCGGACCATGCAATGACCTCCGACACGCCCACCATGGGCGGTGAGGCCAAATAATAGATATTGCGGGAATCGTCGAACTCTCCGCTTTCCGATTAATTTGTTAGGTTTCCCCCTGGAATGTCCGGCAAAACCTCGATGGCGGGGAAGTCTCCATGAGCGACAAGGTCATCTGGCTGGAGGGCATGGTTCTCTCCCCCCACCATCTCCAGCAGGCGGACCAGTTGTCCGATGCGAGCCTCCAATCCCGGCTCCAGTTCCTGTCCCCCTTCTATTATGGGCTGGCTTCCCTGGAAATCGACCGGGACGCCCTCGACAACGGCTTCTTCTCGCTGCGGGAATGCGCCGGCATCTTCCCGGACGGCACCCAATTCCACTTCCCGCGCCAGGACGCCCAGCTGGAGCAAAGGCCCTTCGAAGCCTTCTTCCCGTCCTCCAAGGAAAGCCTGGGGGTGTTCCTGGCCCTGCCCGCCCTGGGCGTCGGAAATTCCAACCTGGCCATGGTCGGCGC
>CBILQL010000799.1:0-2300 GCA_966238865.1 uncultured bacterium | reverse complement strand
CGCGTCCGCCGGGGCCACAGCCTTTTCCTGAAGCTGCTGCTGGTGCTGCTCGCCGCCGCCGTGCTGGTGAACGTCTGCGTGGGCGGGTTCTTCCGCATGGCGTTCTCCCACCGCGCCCACGAGGCCATGCGGCAGAACCTCTCGCGCTACGCCGAGTACCTGGCCCGGGACATCGGATCGCCTCCGGACACGGCCCGCGCCCGGGCGCTGGCCCGCGAGCATTCCCTGGCGGTCCGCTACGAGGGTCCCGGGGGCGCCTGGGCCACGGATCCGGGCCTGGAGGGGCTGGGGGAAGGCCGCCGGCTCTTTCCGGTCGGCCATGGGGACGGAAGCGAGGCCGGCGACGGGGACAGGATGGGCTGGAACCGGGGCCGCTACTTCGTCCAGATAGAGCGGGACGGCGCGCGCTACCTGTTCGCCACCGACTTCCGCCAGGCGGTGGGGGCGAAATGGCCCTTCGTGGCCGCCCTCATCGGCCTGCTGTCCCTGATCCTGGCCGGCACCTGGCTGGTGATCCGGCGCCTGCTCCGGCCCCTGCGCGAGCTGACGGCGGCCGTGGAGGATCTGGGGAACGGCGAGCTGGGCCGGCAGGTGCCGTCGGGACGGCGGCGCGACGAACTGGGCGAGCTGGCGCGATCCTTCAACGGGATGTCCACGCGGATGAAGGAGATGGTGCGCGGGCGCGAGCAGCTGCTCCTCGACGTGAGCCACGAGCTGCGCTCGCCCCTGACCCGCATCAAGGTGGCCCTGGAGATGGCCCCGGAAGGGAGCGCGAAGGAGAGCATCCGCGACGACCTGGGGGAGATGGACGCCATGATCGGCGAGATCCTGGAAGCCGCGCGGCTCGACAGCGCGCCCGGCCGGCTGGTCCCCGAGCCGGTGGACCTGGCGGAGCTCTGCGCCGAGGCGGCCGGAGGATTCGCCGGGGCGGGTCCCGGCGTGCAGGTGGCGCCGCCGCCGGAGGGCGGCCTCCCGGCGCGGGTGGACAAGGAACGGGTCCGCAAGGTGCTGTCCAACGTGATCGGGAACGCCGTGAAGTATTCCCGCGCCTCCGGACATCCCGTGGCGATCTCCTTCGAAGGCCGCCCCGCCGGCGAAAACCGCCCGGGCGAATCCGTCGTCATCGTCGCGGACCGGGGAATCGGCATCCCGGCCGCCGACCTGCCGCGGCTCTTCGAACCCTTCTACCGCGTGGACCGCTCCCGGTCCCGGGATACGGGGGGATACGGGCTGGGGCTAAGCCTGTGCAAGCGCATCATGGAGGCGCACGGCGGAAGCATCGAAATCCGGAGCCGCGAAGGCGAAGGCACTCGGGTTTTCCTCCGCTTTCCGCGCGAATAGGCCCGCGGCCGCCCCTCTCCCTACCGAATTCGCGGCGGAACGGGCGTCCGCCCGCGCGCCCGTTGACCCGTCCGGGCGGCGGGTCCTACAATGGACGGGCATGCTCCAGCTCTCCGTCGACGAATTGCAGCCCGGGATGACGGTGGCCCGTTCCATCCTGGGATCCGGCACCGGCATGGCCCTGGCCGCCGGCTTCATGCTCGACGAGGCCGTGATCGGGCGCCTCAGGAAATCCGGCATCCGCACGCTGTGGATCTCCATGGAGGGCGAGGACATCCTCCCCGCCGGCAACGTGAACGACCAGCTCGCCCTCCAGGCCCAGAACGCCTGGAAGGAGAACATGGACATCCTCCAGCAGGTGGGGGAGACCCAGGACTCCACCCTCGAGAACCTCAGCAAGTTCACGGCGGATCCGGGCCGCTTCAAGGACATGATAGCCACCGAGAAGGTGAAGGGGGTGGTGGACCAGATCATCCGCTCCATCCTGGGCCAGGAGCCCCTCTCGGTGAACCTGGCCTCCATCCGCACCAAGGACGGCTTCCTCTACCAGCACGCCCTGGACGTGGCCATCACCTGCACCATGCTCGGCCACCGCCTCAAGTTCCCCCTGCAGGACATCCAGGAGCTGGCCCTCGGGGCCTTCCTGATGGACCTCGGCATGATCATCGTGCCGTCGGCCCTGCTGGAGAAGAAGGAGCCGTGGACCACGGCCGAGACCACCCTGTACCGGGAGCACCCCGCCGTCGGCTTCGCCATCCTGCGGGCCAACGAGTCCATCCCCATCAACGCCGCCCACGTCGCCTTCCAGCACCACGAGCTGCTGGACGGCCGGGGCTATCCCCGCAGCCTCCGGACCATGGACCAGTTCCCCCACAAGGTCCTCCACAACGCCGGCGGCCACATGCACCGCTACGCTCAGGTGGCCGCGGTCGCGGACACCTACCTGACCGCCATCTCGC
>CBILQL010000798.1:0-2311 GCA_966238865.1 uncultured bacterium | reverse complement strand
CCCAGAATACCCCCTATGCGATGGCGTTCCGCGCCAAGGCGGATGCCGGAACCCCGTTTCCGTCCGGGCCCCCGTCCGCCGGTTCTCCTGGCCATGCTCCAGGGAGACGAGGTCCACCTCGTGGCCGGATGCCAGTAGGGCGTTCAGCAGGTGGAATGCCCGGAGCTTGTCGCCCCCCACGGGGGGATTCGGGTGCCGGGTGGTGATGAAGAGGATCTTCATAAATGGTATAGTTACATAGGTCCGGGAGGCACGGCCGACGGACCTATGCTACTGAAGATAGCGAAAATGCGGCAAGGGTTTCAAGGCGGCCGCGTGGGAGGATAACTTGGGCCAGCAGCTGAAGGTCGAAACCGCGGAGACGGCCGTCCCCGATCTGTGCGGGGACCCCACGGGAGAAGACATCCTCTACGTACGAAAGACAGACGGGCGCCTGTCGACGGGACATGACTTCGCCGAGGTGGCCGGAGCGGAGTCCGGCGTGGACCCATTCACCGTTTCCAGCATGCTCCAATACGGTTTCGCGGTGTTCCCCCGGACCATCTACCGGGACGTCCATGCCCTGGGGATCGGCTGGAGGGTGTCCCGGAGCGGCGGCGGGGATGCGAGCGGCGGCCTGGCCTTCGAATGGCGGTTCCCCTACTTCAGCGCGAGCAGCCGGGAAACGTCCCGACCTTCCGAGAAGACCCTCCTGGACCTGCTGGCCGGCGCGGTTTCCAGGCGGGTGGAGGGACGGAAAGCGGCCTTGATGCTCAGCTCGGGCAAGGACAGCGTGTCCCTGGCCCTGGCCGCCGCCCATGCCGGCTTGAAAACGGTGCGCGCGCTGACGTTTTCCAACAACCTGGAAAACGAGGAAGCTGCGCATGCGGCCAATTTCTCGCGCCGGCTCGGGATTCCCCACGAGATTGTGGCCATCGAGTATGAAGGCCGGGAGCTGCACCGGGTCCTGGAAGGGTTTTTCTCCCGCGCAAGCCAACCATGCGTCGATTTCGCGCAAATCCCGTACATAGTCGCGGCCGGGCGGATCGGGAGGGACGAATTGCTGATCGACGGCGGAGGCAACGACGTCTACGCCGGAATCGTGCCCTCCAGGAATCTTTTCCGGAAAGAGCGATTCTCGAAGCTCGGCCTCCATCGGCTGGTCCGCCTCCGGGACGCGTTGCCGCCGACCTCGCGATGGCTCCTGGCGCTCAAGGCGAGGACGGAGCTCTTCTTCCCGGGATTCTTCCTCCCCTATCGGGAACTCCAGAGGGTTTACCCCGAGGCGGTCGATGTCCGCGGATACTGGTCCCGGGAAGACAGGAACCTCGCCCATCGGGACCTTCTCGACGTCTACACCGCCATCGGGGGAACCCACATGGTGCAGATGTCCCACATGATGAAGGCGCGCCTGGCGGCCGAATCCGTCGGAACCAGGGCCGTCTTCCCGTGGTGCGACGCCGGCCTCATCGACTATTACTTCAACCTCCCGGAAGCTTCCCGGTTCTCCCGGACCGGCCATGCCAACAAGGCGCTGATCCGGGAGATGCTGAAGCAGCGCCTGGGGTACGATTTCGCCAGCCTGCCGAAACGGGGCTTCGAATTCGATCTCCCGCTTTTCACCAGGAAGAACGCCCGCTACATCCGGGATACCATCCTCGGCTGCGATCTCTGGGGCAAGGGGATGGAGCGCCTCCTGGAACGCTTCCTCGGAAGCGCGGAGTCGGACAGGAGGTTCTACGAGCCCGTCGAGCACCTGTTCCTCCTGAGCGGCTGGTGGAACCATCGCCACGCGCGCGGCCGGCCCCGCGGGGAGCGCGGCCCCGGGTGAGACCGGCGTCCCCTGCCGGCCCGATGCGCGCCCTTCTCCTGGCCGCGACGCTCGGCCTGCCCGTGACCGGCGCTACCGCTGCGGACAGGCTTCCCGTTGGGTTCTTCACCTGGTTCGGAGATACCGTGCCGGAGAGCCTGGATGCTTCCGCATTCCCGGTCCTGGTTCCCTACGGGTGCGAGGGCGCCCCTAGCGAAGAGAGTGTCCGTGCCTATCTGGGGAGGAATGGCCGCTTCCGGATCATCTTCACGCTCAAGGACGTCTACAAAGGAGCCCGCTGGTTCCCCGGTCCCGGCATCTGCGGCACCTCCGATCCGGACGCCATGGCCAAGTGCCTCGTGGAGAAATTCGACAGCGCCCGGAACGTGATCGGATGGTATGCCGTCGACGAGCCGTCGCTCACCATGGGCAGGGACGCCCCGGCCCGGATCCGCCGCCGTGCCGGCCTGATTGAGGGGGTTTCACGCAAGCCCGTGTTCGTGGAAGATCTGCCCGAGAGTC
>CBILQL010000797.1:0-2313 GCA_966238865.1 uncultured bacterium | reverse complement strand
GCCTTGCGGCCGGAGGCGTCCACGACGGCGGCCCTCCCGCCCTTCCCGGCGACGACGAGATCGCGCGGCCGCCCGCCCGGCCCCGGCAGCAGCGCCAGGGACTGCCAGTCGCCGTCGGGCAGGACGACGCGGAAGGCCTCGGTCCCACCGGGGCCGTAGGCGATGGCCTCGCGGTCCCGGCTCAGCACCCACAGGCGGTCGCCGTCCGCCACGGGGCCTGCCGCCCCTTTCACGGCCACAGCGCGCACACGCGCCGCGGAATCGCGCGATCCGGCCTGCAGGCTGTCGGCGCGCAGGGTGACGAAGGCGAGGCTGTCCGCGGTGAGGACGGCCAGCACGGTGTCGTTCCACACCGCGCTGCCGAGGGCGGCCCCCAGGGGGCCGGTCAGGGAACCCACCGGCACGGGCTCGGAGTCCCGGCTCTTGCCGCCGGGCAGCAAGGTGCGCACGGAATCGTAGCCGGCGGGGTTGGGACGCAGGGTGTCGCGGGGGGCCACCGCCAGGCGGCCGGCGGGGGTGAAGGGCTGGGCCAGGCCGTCGTCGCTGACGGAGACCAGCACCTTGGATCCGCCGGACCCGGCGAGCAGGGAGAGGGAGTGGGCAGACGTGGCGGTGTCGGCCTTGGCGGGCCAGGCCCAGTCCTCCCCGCGCTTCACGGCCTGGTTGTCGGGCCAGCGCACCCGCAAGGTGAGCGCGCTGTCGCGGACGTTGAAGACCGAGTCGTCGAGGAAGGCGCTCATGCCGCGCTCCAGCAGGGCTCCGGCCGGGATGGGGGCCTCCAAAGTGATATGCGTCCGCCCGTCGTTCCAGGCATTGGTGTTGGCGTGTCCGTAGGGGCCGATGACGTCGATGGTGTCGTACACGGCGCGCCAGGTCGTGTCCTCGGGGGGCTTGACCCGGCGGCGGCGGATGTGGGGGAACATGTCCGATCCGCTCCCGTAGTCGAAGGCATCCTGGCCCAGGGCGTTCTTGAAGCGCTTGCCGATGGTGAGGCTGCCGTCGGCCTCCACCAGCTCCACGCCCTTGTACTGGTACTTGAACTCGTCCCCGAGATAGGCGTTGATGACGCCGGACTTGAGGAACTCCTCCACGAACCATTCGTTCACCCGCCACACCAGGAGGCCCGAGGCGGGCAGCGCCAGGTCGTAGGTGCTGGCGCCGGTGATGATGCCCCGCGGGCGCAGAGGATTCGGCTTGCAGTTCTTGCCGTTCCTGTCGCATCCGACGGAATCCAGGAAGATGCTGTCGGCGAAGGCGAAGGGAATCCGCACCGAATCACGCTTGGAGAACTCCAGGTCGCCGGTCCCGGTGCGGTCGCTGAAGTAGATCGTGATCGTGTCGCCGGCGTCGGCCCGCTGGCGGTTCTCCACCAGCAGGTATTCCCGGTCGTTGAGCGGCACCTTCACCGTGGTCGCCTTGGCGGGATCGTTCCCGGCCGCCGGGCTCCAGACTCGGTAGTCGTTCCAGGCCCCGCCGCCTCCCGGAGTGCCGGTGCCGGGCCGGGCCACGAGCGGCGTCTCCCAGCCCATGTAATAGCGCACCCAGGCCGAAGGGAGCACCGGAAGGAAGCCGCGGCCGAACTCCGAGTTGGCGCCTGCGAAGTCCATCAAGTCGAAATAGCCGAGCTGGGAGATGCCCTCCACCACGTCGAACATGTCCGGCATGCCCATCTGCCGGGCCAGCTGGTTGACCAGGATGCCGTTGATGCCCCAATTGAGCTTGTCCTGGGTGGCGGACTCGCTCACCATCATGATCTCGGTCAGGGTGTCGCCCGTGGAGAGTTTCACCCCGAGGGAATCGCGCCGCGCCGCCGAGTCCGGCGTGCCGCCCTTGGTGCCCTCTTCGGTGGCCATGGCCAGGTAGCTGAAGTCGGACTTGGTGACGAAGAAGTCGGTGAAGTCGTTGGGCGTGTCCGCACCGAAGGCCCCGAGCTGCCCGCCGTCCAGGAGCCGGCTATGGCCGGCATGGAAGAGCATGTAGCAGCGGTGATAGCGCGGATTCGGGTTCGCCAGGGACTCGGCCTGGGCCACCTTGAAGGGGTTGTTCCCCGCGTCCTGCTTGTCCGCTTCATTGACGGCGTCCCGCACGAAGGTCATGAGGCGCTGCGCCCGCTCCTCGTTGAAGTCGCTGGTCTTCTGCTTGGCGTCCTTGTCCAGCTCGGAGGGGTTGTACTGCTTCATGGTGCGCCGGAGCTTCAGGGGCTCGATGCGCCCGTCCCCCTGGGGACCCGGGAAGATGCGCGGCTTCCGGACGACCACGCGTCCCTTCGACACCTGCTGGAAATAGTTGGCCGCGAACTCGAAATGCTTCTCC
>CBILQL010000796.1:0-2328 GCA_966238865.1 uncultured bacterium | reverse complement strand
CTCACGGGCGCGTTCCACATGATCCGCGCCCTGGCGCCCATGTTCCGCCGCCAGGTGTCGGACGGCCCGGCCCTGCGGCTGACCGCGGTCGATTTCGATCCCACCCTGGCCGGGCTCGCGCGCAAGCGTGACGCTGCGACGAAGCGATCCGCGGCCGCAGCCCCGCCCGCCTCCGACTCTTTGATCCGGTTCAACCTGGTATTCCGCGACGCCTCCGGATCCGGCGCCCTGGCGGCCGGGCTGGCGTATGATCCCGTTCGCCGGAAATTCTTCCCGGAAGACGGCGCCATGATGGAAGGCGGCGCCCAGGCGGCGGTTCGCATGCAGCCGAAGCCCCTGCTCCGCTTCGCGGGCAGCCTCCGCCGCGAGGCGGCGCACGGGGTGCTCGGGAGGATCGTCCTGCCGGGCACGCCGTTCCAGGCCACCCTCGCCGACAGCGATTTCGTCCTGGAGGGCCTCACCGAAGGGCGCTTTCCCATGCGGCTGCTGGATGGGGACGGGTACCTGTACGCGGTCCGGGAAAGCCTGGATACGCATGCCGGACATGCTTTCACCGCCGCGCCGGAACCCATCGGCCGGGTCGACGGGATCAATCCGCCCGCCGGTTTCGGCGTGGAGGCCGGAATGCCGATGTCGATTTACGCGGGCCAGGATGCCCAAGTGCAGGGCCAACTGCTCGGCGCCGATACCAACGACAGCCGCGTCTCGATCCTCTGGCGTTTCCTGGACAAGGCCTCGGGCGATACCGTCCGCTTCTCCGATCCGACCCGGCTCCGCACCGTAATCCGGTACCCGGCCATCCCTGCCTATTCCCTGGAGCTTGCGGCTACCTTCGGGGCCTTCACGGTACGGGATACGCTCTTCATCAAGGTGCTTCCGCCCCTGGAACCCGGCATGATGAAATTCATCGATCCTCAGCCCGGCGATACCCTGGTGCAGAACCAGCCCTATAAGGTGAAGTGGGGGTATGTCGCGGCCGACCTGGCGCGGTTGGAAGTATCGTACAAGGGTGGGGACAACTGGACCATGATTGCGGACAGCCTCGTGAATTTCAGTGGAGAGGGCGGATTCGAATGGACGCCCCCTTCGCTGGGGGGCACGTCAAGCGACTGCCTGCTGCGACTCAAGGCGATTCCTTCGGATTCCGTGCTGGGAGTGATGCCGGGACCGTTCGTTCTGGTGCCTGGCCCGTAGTGGATGGGGCCGGGTCCCCGATCACCGGATCGCCCGATTTGCCCGGGCCCAGAGAGCATCCTCGGGACCCGGGGGGCAGGAAACGGCCAAGGTACGGTACCGGAGCCAGTCTTCCGGTACCGTGTCGCGATCCTCCCCGATTTTTTGCCCTATGACTTAATATTCTCTATCTTCTGCCAGATGATGGGACGACGCGTTATCTGGCTGCCGATCTCACTGCTTGTCCTTTCCGCCCTGACCGGTTGCG
Source organism: uncultured bacterium (assembly GCA_966238865.1). GTDB lineage: Bacteria > Fibrobacterota > Fibrobacteria > UBA11236 > UBA11236 > CBILQL01. The sequence goes on along the minus strand of CBILQL010000796.1, from coordinate 887 downwards.
GACGCCGGACCGGCGGAGACGCTCCCCTCCTCTTCGCCGTAGGCGGCGTACCCGCGGAATTGGAAGTCTGGGAAAGGTTGGCGGCGGATTTCACCGCGGCCACAGGCGTGGCGATGGAGCTGCTGCGCCAGCCTGCCGATTCCGATCAGCGGCGCCAGGGATTGGCCGTGGCCTTGCAGGCCCGCCAGCCGAGGCCGGACGTCTTCCTCATGGACGTCGCCTGGGTCGCCCAGTTCGCGGCTTCCGGCTGGCTCGCGAACCTCGACTCTTCCGCCGGCGGCTCCGACAGCCTGCCGGGCCGGGAGACCTTCCCCGCCGGGGCCGCCGAGGCGGGGATATTCGCGGGCCGGCGCCTGGCCCTGCCGGTCTATGTGGACGGCGGACTGCTCTATTATCGCAAGGATTTGCTGGCGAAATACGGCGTGGCTGCGCCTCCCGCCACCTGGGAGGAGCTGTTGACCATGGCCAGGCGGGTGCAGGAGGGGGAGCGCCGCGCAGACCCGCACTTCTACGGCTATGTATGGCAGGGAGCCCAATACGAGGGACTGGTCTGCAACTTCCTGGAGGTGGCGGCTTCGGCGGGCGGGGGCCTTCCCCTGCGCGACGGCGGCATCGAGGTGGCTTCGGAGCCCAATGAGCGCGCCCTGGCCCTGATGCGCGGCATGCTGGCGGACCGGGCCATTTCTCCGCCGGAGACCTTCACCGGCATGAAGGAGGAGGAGACGCGCCTGCATTTCCAGAAAGGCTCGGCGCTGTTCGAACGCAATTGGCCCTATGCCTGGGCCCTGCACCAGCAGGCGGGTTCGCCCGTGCGGGATCGGGTGGGCATCGCCCCGTTGCCGCATTTCCCCGGCCAGGCTTCCGCCTCCACGTTGGGGGGATGGCAG
>CBILQL010000795.1:0-2329 GCA_966238865.1 uncultured bacterium | reverse complement strand
CTTCAACGCCCAGTCTACGGCTTTCCAGTGTTTCAAGGGAAGCTGCGGGGTGACGGGGAACCTGGTGACCTTCATGCGGGACCAGGGCGACGAGCCGTACCCGAAAAAGAAGGCGTACAAGCTCCCGGACCAGGCGAAGGTCAAGGCCCTCGCCCCGCCAGCGGAGAAGGAAGATGCTTTCTTCGCCTGGTACGGCAAGAAGACCGGGATATCCCCGTCCGTGCTCAAGCGGTATTCCATCGGCTTCCACCGTTCCCAGGGGAAGCAGTACATCACCTTCCCCTTCTTCGACCAGGGCGAGATCGTGGACGTGAAGTATCGGAACGTCGATACCAAGGCGGACATGTTCACGGAGAAGGACGCGAAGAAAACCTTCTTCGGCCTCCAGCACGTCGATTTCTCCAAGGACTTTCTGCACGTCACCGAGGGGGAAAAGGATTGCATGGCCCTGGTGGACATGGGGTTCGAGAACGTGGTGAGCGTTCCGAACGGGGCCGGCAATTTCTCCGAGGCCATGGCCGAGACGCTGAAGCGGGGCAAGTTCAAGACGATTTACCTGTTCTTCGACGGGGACGACAAGGGCCAGCGCGGGGCCCTGGACTTCGCCCTGAAGGTCGGCAACTGGCGGTGTCGCAACGTCATCTTGCCCTACAAGGATGCCCAGGAATGCCTTCAGAATTGGGTAGAGCCCGAGGCCATCCGGGAGCGGATGGAGCTGTCGAAGAAATTCGACATCGAGGACAGCCTGGAGAATGACGCAGCCCTTTCCCAGGAAGAGGTGCGGGAGCTGTACGAAGCCGATTGCAGGGCGAACCAGTACGGGGTGACCTTCGGTATCCCCCTCCTCGACAACGTGACCGGCGGGCTGTTCCCTGGCCAGATCATGGGCATCCTCGGGGGCCCGGGGTCGATGAAGACTATGACCGCGGAGAACCTCCAAGGGCGGGCCATGGAAAGCCTTTCCGAGGAGGAGATCGCGGTATTCTTCACTATGGAAATGAGCGTAGAGCGCGAGTTCCAGCGCCGGATGCAAATCGAAACCGGCGCAACCCGTCGCTACATCCGCGGCGGCGCGCGGGATGGTTCCACCTGGTACGGGGCCAATGCCGAACAGCTCACCCGGAAGCACGGAAAGCTCTACGTCTGCGGCCGGAACAACCTCCAGATTTCGCAGATGGTCCGCATCATCAAGAACACCGAGGACAAGACCGGGAAGAAAGTGCGCCTGGTCACCATCGACTACCTGGACTATATCGACCCGGACGATAAGAAGGCTTTCAACCCCATTGGGGACATTATGAAAGCCCTGAACAAGAAGCTCGCCAAGCCCCTGGGCGTGTCGGTAATCATCCTGGTCCAGACCAACCGCGCCCACCTGACGGAAGGAACCTACGGGGTTTCCCTCGGGGATGGGAAGGGCGGGCGGTCCATCGAGCAGGAGCTTGATTTTTACTTCGGCCTGTTCCACGACAAGGACGCGAAGGAGCAGCGGGGAAACTTCCTCAAGCACCGGGATTTCGAGCCGGATCACATGCGGATTCCTGGAATCTACCAGTTCCCTTACTTCCGCGTTCGGATGCAGCAAATCAAGCTTCTGGATTTCGAGCTAATCTCGGAGGAGGAGTTGGCGCAAGAGCGTGCCGACCGGAAGAAAAACAAGAAGAAGGACGACTTCTCTTGGGGAGATACGGGCAAATGATTGACGAAGCCTTCTGGGACCGACTTTCTGCCGACGACGGCGGCCCGCTCATGACTCACCGCCAGGCAGCGCGAATCATCCGTGAACAGAAGATCCACTGTCTCATTTGGCAAGATGGGGAAGAGGTTGTTTGCACGGGGGGAACCCGTGAGCATCCACCGGCCATCTATGACCTGGCGCTCAAGGTGCATTTCGGATATGAGCCGGCCTTGCCTGAAAAACCCTCTGCTCCCCGGCCGCGCGCCAAGAGTGTCAGGAGGGCTCAGGTATGAAACGGTCCAACACCTGGGGCCGCTGGTCCAAGCCCGTCACTCCTACCAAAGCCGTGGAACGCCGCATCGCCGCCCTGCCTCCAATGCCGGAGATCGAGCGCGAAGAGATGATCCGCCGGCTCTGTGAAGAATTCGGCGTTGAGTTCGAAACCATCCGGAGGGGACATGGCCCCTATTGAACCGAATCGCCTCCTGCTTCACTTCTGTTGGATGGCGGCCATTATCCTGTACACGCTCCTCTATGCCTGGCCGACGCTGATGCAAGCCCAGGCAGACCTTTATCTGGCCGACAAGATCGAGAAGCACACGGCTTGGCAGGAGGCCCAGCGCGTCCGGGATTCCCTGGCCGAAGCCGCGA
>CBILQL010000794.1:0-2333 GCA_966238865.1 uncultured bacterium | reverse complement strand
CGCGGGGCGCCGTGACGCCGGCATCGGCCGGCGCCCTGCCGGCGACGCCGGCCGCCGGGGGAGGCGCGACCGACGCCTTCAAGCGCAGGTTCCTGACCGCCGGCGAAGGGGAGTTCCTGGCCCTGGACATCTGGACCCAGCGCCGGCGGCTGGAGGCCGGGCTCGCCTCCTTCCGGAGCTGCCTGGGAGCCGATCCGGACGGCTTCGTGGCCCCGGCCTGGCTGTTCAACGCCTCCCTCCCGCCGCTGCTCCGGGAGCTCGGCATCCGTCACACCGAGGATCATCGCCGCCTGTACCGGGTCGACACGGGGGCGAGCCTCCCCAGCCCGGTCATCACCTGGGCCACGCGCACGCCGCTGCGCAAGTACGGTTCCCTGGCGGTATGCCCCATCCTGGCCCGCGCCTTCGCATCCGCACCGTTCCTGCGGGTCGCGCTGCATCCCTTCGACTTCGATCACCCGGCCACCGTCCGCAGCATCCGCGGGGTGCTCGGGCGCGTCCTGCGGAGCCGGGATCAGGCCTTCCCCGGCGATCTCGAATTCGGCGCGCCCGCGCAGGGCTGACCCGGCGCGCAAGCCCGTCACACGCCCTTGGCGATGACCTCGCGGGCGATCCTGTGGAACAGGGATGGGACGGGGACCTCGCGCGCGAGGTTCTCCCGCGTCAATCCACCCGCCAGGTCCTTGTGGTTGCTTGAGCACCAATGGAGGGTGTAGGCGTCCGCGGGCAGCTCCGGCGCGGGCCCGTAGAAGAAGCGATAGGTCTGGCTGGGCGGGATGACGTAGAAATGCGAGCGGGGCAGCCGCCGCATGGCGGCCCGCGCCTCGCCGCCCTCGTCCCAGGTGCGGTTCATGAGGATGGGTCCCAGGGCGTAGCGGATGCGCGGATCGGTTTGCGGCACCAGGGCCAGGGCGCGGCCGAAGAAGGCGTTGCCGGCCTCGCAGCCCAGCACGGCATTGTTCAGCTTGTCGACGCTCCACGCCTTCATGAGCAGCCGGTTCAGGGCGTTGACGGGGGCCGAGTCGCCCAGGTAGCGGCAGTTCCAGAGGGACAGGTAGTAGCTGATCCCGAACAGGATGCCGAGGGGTATGAAGCTTGGCGTGAAGCGCCCGGCCACCCGGTCGTCGTCGGGCTTGAAGACGGATTCCTCGCCGATGAAGCCGGGATGGGAGAGCAGGGGCCGGTAATCCTTCACCGTCAGGGTGTCGAAGTCGAGGTAGATGCCGCCTTCCCGGTACAGGATGAGGTAGCGGAGGATGTTGCTGCGCCCGGCGGGATAACCCTTCGACACGCCCTCGAGAACCGGCGCCACCGCCGACATGGACGGGGGCAGGGCGGCCAGCAGGGCGGGGAGGTGGAGGGGGCGCAGCTCGGCCAGGGAGCCCAGCGCCCGCCAATCGGCGTTGTCGGGCGGGTCCTCGTAGTGGACGGTGATGCGCGCGCCGGGATTGCTCTGCCGCACGGAGGCCACCGCAAGACGGTTGACGAAGGGGAAGCGTTTCCCGATCCAGATGAGGTGGAAATGATGCGGAATCAAGCTGGCGCCTCCCATCCTCCGGAATCCCGCCGAATCGGGGCAGAACCGGCTCTTCCTAGGACGTCCGTGGAAGGGCGGAATTGTAGCAAAAAAAATTTGTGTTTTATGGGTGGCCCGGTCCCCTCGTATAATGGGAAGGAAGCCCGATAGCCATGCGCGCCGCGAGTCTCATCCTGTTCCTGCTCCTGATGGTCCCGATCCGCGGGGCGGCGGATCCCGTCCGCGATCGGCTGCCGGACATCCTCGAGGCCTGGAAGCTGCGGGTGGAGCGGAACGGCGGAGTGCACGAGTGGAACCGCCGCAACGACGGGATGCGGGTGTTCCAGGAGTGGATAGCGCTGCTCACTTTGGCGCGGAACGAGCCCCCGGCCAGGCAGCGGGAGATCGGACTGGCCCTGGAGCGCTACGTCGTGGGCGGCGACATCCGCCCGCTCGGCTTCCCCGGCACGAGCATCCCGGTCCCCGGGTACGACGACGGGGATTTCGACATGTCCCTGATGGGATGCATGTCCCTGCTCGGGCTGTTCCGGGACGAGCCCCTCCTGCTCACGGACCGAACCTTGCTGCACCTGGTCACCCGGGTGGTCCGGCTGTGGGGGCAGAGCTCCAAGCGGTACTTCGACGTGTTCTTCGTGAGCGTGCCGGAAACCGAGAACCACCTGTTCATGATCGAGTCCACGCGCTTCCTCACCAACCAGCTCATCTGGGAGAACTCCCGGGGCCTGGAATCCCTGGCCGCCCTCAAGGACAGCCTGACCCGGGCCGGCGTGGTCCTGGACAACCGCAAGGGGGACCT
>CBILQL010000793.1:0-2338 GCA_966238865.1 uncultured bacterium | reverse complement strand
TTGGAGGTCCCCGAGGCCGCCGGCAGTCCGCCCTCCGGCTTCGGAAGACTCTGCTTCGGAAGGCGCTGTTTCGATCCATTCGATTTCGATATGTTCAACTTCGGAAAGTTCATTATTGCCTCTTCGATGGTTGGTTGTTCGGGTCGTCCCTAGAATTGGAATTCGTAGCCCACGAGGATCGGGAGAAGGGGTATCTGGTAGGTTTCCTTCTTCTCCGGAGGATTCGTGGTGGTGTCGAAGTTGATGAGGAAGACGTTCTCGTTGTTGGTGAGGTTCAGGACGGTCCAGTACAGGCGCCATTTGCCTTCGCGGCCCCAGTCGATCAGGGTAGCGTCGAGCCGGAAATAGTCCTTCCGGATGGCGTCGTTGTGCCGGCCCTGGCCCAGGTAGGTGTTGTCCTTGATGAAGGCGGGCACCATGGTGCCGGAGGCCCCGTCGGCGCCCTGGTCCGGCTCGTGCACGGAGTAGTAGTCCTGGAAGGCGGTATAGGGCAGGCCGGTATGGTAATTGGCCTGCAGGCTGGTGCGCAGGAAGCGGCCCTTCCTGCCGGAGCGCCAGAAGGCGTCGCCGGCCTCGCCGCGCCAGTTGATGTTGAGCTTGGCCTTGACGGTATGCGGCTGGTCCCAATCGGCGGGATGGGGCTCGAAGACGTAGGTGCCGTTGGCGTTGCGGTAGGCGTCCTGGCGCAGCACGGCCCGGGAGATCCCCCAGCTGAACTCGCCGTTCAGGGCGCCCTCGTCCCGGCCCACGCTCAGCTCCGCCCCGGCGGAGTATCCGCCCTGGGTGGTGAAGTCGTGGGAGACCTGGTTCCCGCCGGCCGACCGGTCCTTGTCCTCGATTTCCGCCTGGGTGCGGTTCGGATAATAGAGGGGCAGATCGCGGATGTCCTTGTAATAGGCCTCCAGCCCCGCCCGCAGGCGCAAGGGGCCGATGCCGGTCCGCTCGATGCCGCCGGCGAGCAACGTGTTCCGGGAGGGCCTGATGGAATCCTTGGCGGGATACCAGAACTCGTTGAAGGTCTCCTGGTCGGTCCAGCGGATGCTGTTGATGAACTGGTGGTAGAGGCCCGCGTGGGCGTCCAGGCGCCAGTCCTTGGCGGGCCGCCAGGTGAAGGTGGCCCGGGGGTCCCAGGCCGTCTCGTCCAGCTCGGGGTAGGCATAGCCGCGGAGGCCCACGGCCAGCGTATGCCTGGGGGAGATCACCCAGCGGTCCTGGAGATACCCGGCATAGAGGTCCGTCGTGGTATGGTCGACGGTGTGCACGTCGATCACCGGCTGGTTGATCTTCAGATCCGATTCGTAGCGGATGAACTCGCCTCCCGCGGTGAGCAGGTGCCCGGCCCCGGCCTGGAAGGAGACCTCCTGGCGAAGGACGTAGTCCTCCATGGAATTTGCGGCCTTGATGACGTCGCCGAAGCGCCAGTCCTGGTCGAACCGGGAGAAGGCGGCGGTTCCCGCATAGCTCCACCGATCCGAGAGGCGGAGCTTGAGATTGAGGGGGATGGCGGTATTGCCCCAGTCGATGTTGATGGGTCCCAAGGTCAGGCGGTCGCGCCCCTGGTAGATCGAGACCCGCACGGTGTCGCCGTCCCGCCCGTAGGCCAGATCGCCCTGGACGTCGTAGAAGTAGTAGGGAAGCTTCAGGTCCGTGAGGCCCAGGGCGTTCCCGGCCTCGAGGGCCTGGTCGATCCAGGTGCGGCGGCCGGCCAGGACCCAGGAGAAACCGCCCTTGCGGCCGTCGGTCTCCAGGGAGCCGGACAGGGTGGTGATGCGCGCGTTCCCCTGGGCCCAGGTGTCGCGGGAGGCGCCGGTGTCGGTCGCGCCGCCCTGCTTGCTCTCCACGGCCAGCACCGAGCTGAGGCGGCCGCCGTAACGCGGCTGGAATCCGCCCTTGTAGAACTCCATCCCGCCCACGGCGTCGGCCAGGAAGGTGGAGAAGATGCCGCCGAAATGCATGGGCGAGTACACCGTGGCATTGTCGAACAGCACGAGGTTCTGGTCGCTGGAGGAGCCGCGCACGTAGAGCTTGGTGGAGAAGTCCGACGAGGCGGCCACGCCCGGCAGGGCCTGCACGGCGCGGATGACGTCCGGTTCGGCCAGCCCGGGCATGCGCTTGATCTCCTTGGCGGTGACCCGGCTCTGTCCCGCGGCGCGCTGGGGCTTGCGCTTCGCACGCACCTTCACGGTGCGGCCGGCGGCCTCGCGCCCGCCGTCCACCACCTGCGCGGAGGCCGTCTCCGGCAGCTCCGGGGCGGGTGCCGCGGCTGCGGCATCGCCGGCATCGCCGGCATCGGGGGCATCGGGGGCGGCTTCCGGGGCAGGCGCGGCGCCCGGGGCCC
>CBILQL010000792.1:0-2339 GCA_966238865.1 uncultured bacterium | reverse complement strand
CCGTGGTTCTCCATCAGGAAGGCGTTGTACTTGGGCAGCAGCGGGTTGAAGTTGTCCGCCAGGCGCTGGGTGAGGGGCTCGCCGTAGGGCACCACCGGCACCGGGCCCACCTCGGTGGTGGTCTCGGGGTAGACGGGGCGCATGAGCAGGTTGGCGCCCTTGGTGATGGCGAAGGCGCCGGTATAGGGGGGATGGCAATGCAGCACCGAGTTGATGTCCGGGCGGCTGCGGAAGAAGTTCACGTACATCGGGGTTTCGCCGGTGGGACGCTTGGTCCCCTCCACCTTGATGCCGTCCAGGTCCAGGAACACGAGATCCTCAAGCTGGATGTCGCCCTTGTTCATCTGGGTGGGGGTGATGAGCATCAGGTCGTCCTCGAGCTTCCAGGCGGCATTGCCGCCATGCCCGGTGACGTACATCAGCTGGCTCATCTTGTGGCAGACCTTGAGGAAGGTCTCGGCCTTCTGGCGGTACTTTTCCAACAGCTTCATGGCGAACTCCAATGCTCCAAAAAACGACCATATATGGATATGCCCCCTGCGAAAGGGGGCGGTCGAGAATCAATTTATCCCATGGAGTCGCGGTTTTGGGATAATGACTTGGCTGAAAACATGTATGTTTCTGCTATATGAAATCGGAGCGCGGAAAGTTCGGATCGAACCTGGTCGCAGGCATCAGCGAATACGGACCGGAGGCCCATGCGGCCACGCTCCGTCCGCAGGGTCTCAACCATTGGGTCCTGAACCTGACCCTCGAGGGACGCGGCCGAATCAACTCGGGCCCGGACCTGTTCCACGCCGAGGTCGGCGACGTGCTTCTCTTCCCGCCCAACCAGCCCCACGATTATTCCTGGGAGGAGGAGCGCAGGCACTGGTCGCACCTGTGGATCTACTTCAGCCCCATGGCCCATTGGGCTCCCCTGCTCAACTGGCCGCGCAAGGGCGGTCCGGTGCTGGGCTTCACCCTCCCCGAGGGGGCGCCGCGGGACAAGGTGAAGGCGGCCATGGAGCGCGCCCTGGAATTCTTCCGCTCCCCGCTCAATTCCCGCCTCCAGTTCTGCGCCAACGCCCTGGAGGAGGCCCTGCTGTGGTGCGACACCGCCAACCCCTTCGCCCACCGCTCCGGCGGCGACGACCGGGTGCGCACCGCGGTGGCCTTCATGATGAAGAACTTCGCCCAGCCCATGAACGTCGAGCGCATGGCCCGGGAATGCAACCTCTCCGTGTCGCGCTTCGCCCACCTCTTCCAGTCGAGCATGGGGGAGTCCCCGTCCCGCTACCTGGAATCGCTGCGCATCTGGAAGGCCCAGGAGCTGCTCATCGGCACCGCCAAGTCGGTGAAGGAGATCAGCCAGGAGGTCGGCTTCGGCGATCCGCTTTATTTCTCCCGCGTGTTCCGGCGCAAGCTGAACCTCAGCCCCAGGGCGTTCCGGAAGGATTCCCAACAAGAATAAAGTTTGCCGGCCCAATCGACGAAGCGGGCCGGTCGCTTCAGGGGGAGGCGGCGCCGGTCGCGGGACCTGCGCTGCCGGCAGGTCCATTCAGGGCGAGGCCGCGGCGTTGCGCTCGACCTGGGCCGCGTCCTTGCATCCAGGTATCACGGCCGTTACGGCGGGATTCCGCAGGCACCACCGGAGCGCCCATTGGGCCATGTCCGCCCCCGGCGGCAGCTCGTCCCGGCGGATGGCCTCCACCTTTTCCAGGCGGGCCTCCGCCTTCCTGAGGTCCTGGGAGGCGCGCACGTCGCCGGCCGGGAAGCGCGCCCCGGGCCGGTATTTGCCGCTCAGGAAGCCGCTGGCCAGTGGGACCCGGGCCAGGACGCCCAGGCCGAGTCGCCGGCAGGCGGGCAGCAGCTTCTCCTCGGGTTCGGTGTCCAGCCGGTTGTAGACCATCTGCACGGCGCCGATACCGTAGGCCGGGGCGCCTTCCACCTGCCCCAGGACCTCGCCCCGCGAGCTGACGGAAACGCCCAGGTGCCGGATCTTTCCCGCCTTCACCTGGTCCGCCAAGGCCCGCCACACGTCCTCCTGGAAGTATTCTTCGTCCGTGCCGGAGTGGAACTGGTACAGGTCGACATGATCGGTGCGCAGGGCCTCGAGGGAGGCGTCGAGCTGGGCCAGCACCTCGGCGGCGGAGAAGCGGTTCTTGCGCTGGAGGTGGCCTTCGAAGGAATGACCGAACTTGGTGGCGACGATCCAGCGGTCGCGCTTCCCCTGCAGGGCGCGGCCCACCAGGGATTCGGACAGGTGGTCGGGACCGTAGCATTCCGCCGTGTCCACCAGGTTGATGCCCAGCTCCTCGGCCCGGCCCAGGATGGCCTCCACCTCGGGGACGTCGTAT
>CBILQL010000791.1:0-2347 GCA_966238865.1 uncultured bacterium | reverse complement strand
CGGCCCTGCTCCCCTTCGTCCTCCTCTGCCTCGCCGCGGCGGGAGCCTCCGCCGACCTGGGTCTCATGAGCTTCTGCATCGCCGGCGCCCGGCGTCTGGCGCGCCTCCCGGACGCGGGCGCCCAGGGCGGCGGCGGGGCCGACGGGGACCCCTCCGCTCCCCCGCCGCGGCCGCGGGTCTCCGTCATCGTCCCCCTGCGGAACGAGGAGGCCCATGCCCCGGCCACCTTGGCAGCCCTGGCGGCCCAGGACTACCCCGGCTGGTGGGAGGTCATCTGCGTCAACGACCGTTCCACCGACGGCACCCAGGAAATCCTGGAAGACCGCTGCCGGGACAACCCCAGGTTCTCGTTCGTGCGCATCCCGGAGGACGCCCCGCCGGTGGTGAGCCCCAAGAAGCGGGCCCTGGCCGAGGGCTTCGCCCGCGCCCGGGGCGAGATCCTGATGACCACGGACGCCGACTGCCTGCCCGGGCCCGGCTGGCTGCGATCCATGGCCTCGGGGTTCCGCCCCGGCATCGGCATCGTGCAGGGACCCAAGCGCATCCGCGGGGACGGGAGCCTCCTCTCCAGGTACCAGGAGCACGAGGTGTTCGGGCTGGTGAGCGTGGAGGCCGCCTCCTTCGCCCTGGGCCGCCCCATGATCGCCAGCGCCCCGTCCCTGGCCTACCGCAAGGATCTCTACGAGGCCGCCGGAGGTTTCGACGGGCTGGAAGGTTCCGTCTCCGGCGACGACGACATGCTCGTCCGCAAGATGCAGAAGGTGCCGGGATGGCGGGTGACGTACAATCCCGCGCGGGAAGCCACCGTCTCCACCTCGCCGGTCAGGACCTGGAAGGCGCTGCTGTCCCAGCGGGCCCGATGGGCCAGCAACGGGGCCCATTACGAGGAGAAGGGGTTCGTGGCCCTGCTGGCGGGCATCTACCTCTTCTATTGGTGGATTTTCCTGGGCCCGTGGCTGGCCGCCGCCGGATTGGTTCCCTGGGCGGCCTTCTGGGGGGCGGCCGCCCTGAAGGTGGGGCTCAACGCGGTCTTCCTCGGCCTCACCGCCCGCCGGCTGGGCCATCGCGGCATCCTGAAGGACATCCTGTGGTGCGAGGCCGTGAACGTCCCCGTGGTGATCCTGGCGGTCATCCTCGGCCACCTGGGATGGTACCGCTGGAAATAATGGGCAAGGAGCCGCGCCCGCGAAATGTCGAATAAGTATGTTAAGGGGGCGCAGAAAACCCGAAGGAATCCGATGTCCGTCCAGAAACCGAATCCCATCCTCCTGGCCCTCGCCGGGGCCGGGGTCCTCTTCGCCCTCCTCGCCGCGAAATGCGAAACCCAATTCGTGGACTATGTCGCGGAGATTTGCAACGACAATCAGGACAACGATTCCGACGGCCAGACCGATTGCAAGGATTCGGATTGCGCCGCGGAGTGCAACGTGGAGGTGACCATCCTCCAGCCTCCCCAGGCGGACGCCGACAGCCTTCCGATTTCCGGGACGTCCCTGCGGGCCGCCTCGGTGGCAGTCACCGTGACACCGAGCGGGAACAGCGGGCAGGCGACGCTGCAGGCCAACGGCGTCTGGGAATTCCTGGTCCGGAATATCACGCAACCGGGGGCGACCTACACGGTGAAGGCCATCGCCACCAGCGCCGAAGGCCTCTCCGACACGGCCACGGCCACCTTCGAACGGGGCCAGTGAACCATGCGGCCGGTGAGCGGCCCGCCGGTCCGGCCTCTCCGGCGCACGTGCCGGATCCCTGTCCCGCACGCCCGCCGCGGACTCCTCCTTCTCCTGGCGGCTTTCGCCGCCGCGAAGTCGGACGCGTCCCCGGCCGAACCCTGCTGGGATCGGATTGAGGCCGTCCGCCCCGGATCCCAGGAGCCCGCTCCCCTCCTCGCGGCGGCCGCCTGCCTCCGCGCCGCCGAGGCGGCCCGGGACAGCGCCGGGCAAGCCGCGGCGGATCCCGGCCTCGATTCGTCGCTGGCCGGCCTTAGGCGGCGCCTCCCCGCCTCCGAGCCCTGGTACGCGTCCCAACTGGAGCGCCTGCGCGCGCGGCGCGATTTCCCGGGCCTCCGGGACATGGCCTGGCTGGCCGCCTTGCGCGATCCCGCCGACCCCGGGGTGTGGCGCGAGATCGTCGAGAGCCATTCCCTGGCCGGCGACGTCTACCGCGCCGGGTTGGCGCTCCTGCGCCAGGCGGAGCGCGATCCGTCCCAGTCCGGCTACATCCAATACCAGCTCGAGAGCCAGATCCGCTCCCAGTCCGATCAGCCGGCCTCCGTGATGCTCGACTCCCTGATCCTCGGGTTCCGCCCTCGCAGCGCGGTAACCGCCGAGATCCTGGAGGCCGCGTG
>CBILQL010000790.1:0-2359 GCA_966238865.1 uncultured bacterium | reverse complement strand
GGCCACTCCCGGGAAGACCGGCACGCCCAACTCACGGCAGCGGCGCACCACCTTGGCGCTGAAGCCGGGGCTCACGATGTAGGACGCGCCCGCGGCCACGGCCCGCTCGGCCTGGTCCGGGGTCAGGATGGTGCCGGCCCCGAGGCAGATGTCCTTGTCCTCGGCGATGGCCTTGATGGCGGCTTCGGCGGCGGCGGTGCGGAAGGTGACTTCGGCGCAGGGCAGGCCGCCGGCCTTGAGGGCCTGGGCCAGGGGACGGGCGTCCTCGGCCCGGTCGATGACGATGACGGGCATGAGGCGGATGGCGGCGAGCCGGTCGAGTATCGGGGTCATGCGGGTCTCCAGGGTTACAGGCTGGCGAGCGTCAGCCCGCCGTCCACCATGAGCACCTGCCCGGTGGAATAGGGAAGATCGCCGCGGGCCAGCATGGCCACGGCCTTGCCCACGTCGTCGGGGAAGCCCCAGCGGTTCTGGGGCACCAGCCCGCCGGCGATGAGGGCGTCGTACTTGCCGACCACGCCGGCGGTCATGTCCGTCTTGATGACGCCGGGACGCACCTCGTAGACGGGGATGCCGAACTCCGCCAGCCGCACCGACCAGAGCTGGTTCGACATGCCGAGGGCAGCCTTGGCCAGGCAGTAGTCGCCGCGGTTCACCGAGGCCACGGTGGCGGAAATCGACGTGATGTTGACGATGGCGGCGAAGATTCCGGGGTCCGCCTGCTTCTGCTCGATCATCCAGCGGGCGGCCAGCTGGGTGAGGAAGTACGGACCTTTCAGGTTGACGCGGATCAGCTCGTCGAAGCTCTCCTCGCCGGCTTCGAGGATGTCGGCGCGCACCTTGGGGGCGATGCCGGCGTTGTTGACCAGCTCGTCCAGGCGCCCGTACCTCTCCCGGACGGCCGCCAGGAAGGCGGCGCGGTCCCCGGCCGCGGACACGTCGGCGCGGACGTAGAGCACCGAGGCGCCCAGTCCCCGCAGGGCGTCCAGGCTCTCCACCTCGGACTCCTTCCGCTGGCCGCAGATGGCCAGGTCGAAGCCCTCCTTCGCCAACGCGGTCGAGATTCCCAATCCGATGCCGCGCCCTCCGCCCGTCACGGCGGCAACACGCTTCCCCATGCTCTGCCTCCCCTCAGGTTCCCGGCCGGCGGCGGGCGCGCGTCAGGGAGAAGGAGGGCACGCGGGCCACGCCCACGCGGATGACGTCCGGGGAGCGGCCGGGCCGGATGGGCCGGACGGGAGCGGCGTCGGTCCGCGGCTCCTTGCGGGCCGGCGCGCTTTCCTGGGTCTTGGTCTCCATGTTCACCTCACGCTCCGTAGAAAGCATAGTACTTGCCGTTCCGGATGATGCGCTGGAGGTACAGGGCCGCCTCGCGCAGATGGTAATCGCCCCATTGGCTGCTTTCGCCGCGGGGCACCTTGGATCCCGGCGGGATATAGTCCCAGTTGTTGGGACGATGGTACACCGAATGCAGCAGCAGGCCCTGGTGGGCGGGGTCCGTTGCAAGGTAGGGCTCCTCGAGCAGCCGATCCAGCAGGCTGAGGCCCGCCTGCCAATAGCGCCCGCCGTCTTCGGCGTCGCCGTCTTCGGCAGCGCCGTCTTCGGCAGCGCCGTCTTCGGCAGCGCCGTCCGCGGCGGCGCCCTTCGTCGCGCCTCCGCGGACGGCCCGGTCCTGCAGCCAGCGGCCCAGGCGCAGGAAGCCCTGGCAGGCGATGGCGGCGGCGGAGGCGTCCACGGGCTCGTGATCGTTGTAGGGATCCGCCGCGCGGCCCTGCCAGTCTCCCAGCTTTGCCAGGCCGGGCGCCCCGGTGTCCCAGTACGGGATGCCGTCCTTGGGCGACTGCTCTATCCAGAAATCGCAGCAGGCGCGGGCGGCCTTGCGCATCATGGCCTCCACGGCCTTGCGTCCGCCGGGATACCCGATCGCGTCCAGCTCCGCGTCCGGCAAAGTGTCCAGGAACTCCAGCTCTTCGGCGTAGCCGAGGATGATCCAGGCCTGGCCGCGGGTCCAGGTGCTGAAGGCCGAATAGCCCTGCTGGGTCGACGGGCAGCGGTAGCTGCCGTCGGTGACGTTGAACAGGGCCTCGTGGGCGGCGCGGCCGCGGACGTCCCAGGAGTCCCGCCCCTCCCCGTAGAACACGATGTATTCGGCGGTCGCGGCGCTGTGCTGCACCAGGCGGTCGAGCAGCGAGACCTTCTCGTCCTTCTCCTCCATCATCACGTGCCCGAGCTTGTGGGACAGGGCCAGGGCGCGCATGGAGCGGATGGTGTCGGCGAACAGGCTGTGGGGGCCGTTGAAGGAATGGACGTAGCCCATGGGCACGGCCTCGCCGGCGGGGCCCCGGGCCGGCCTGATCCT
>CBILQL010000789.1:0-2361 GCA_966238865.1 uncultured bacterium | reverse complement strand
ACTTGTTCTGGCTCTGATGGCAGACCCTGGAGTTGTCGAAATTGTTGCTGCCATGCGCCACCTCGACGCCGTTCGGGTCATAGGTGTGGTCGCTGTTGGATTTCACCTTGACGGTCACCCACACCTTGCTGATGGTCCAGAGCTCCCCCATCCCCTGGTTCGGATCCCCCTGGCACTCCACGGAGCGGGGAAAATCGCCCATCTTCTCCTCGTTCTCGCGGATGTGCAGGAGCAGGCCGCAATTCGTCTGGGCCGGGAGCATCATCTCCATCTTGAAGTGGTAATGGGAGAACTCCTGCTTGAAGGCGAGGTGACCGGTGGGCTTCCCCGTGGTCTGGATGGTGTCGCCGACGGACTTGAAGGTGCCGTTCTGGCCGGTCGTGAAGGCCACGTCCTGGTTGATGTTCCCGGACAGGCGCGCGTAGAAGTCGGAGTGGTTGTTCCCCCGGAACAGCTTGATCCACCCGTCCTTGTCCGGTGCGGGAAGATTGACCGCCTGCCCCCGGGCGCCGACGGCGGCGACCAGCGCCATTCCCGCGAGCACCATCCAACGACCTTGCCGCATGCTCTTTCCCATATCTCCCCACGCCCCGAGTCCGCGCCCTGGGCGCGGCCCTGAAGATTCCGTACTGTGTTCCGACGATTGGCAACCAGGGAAGCCCGGAGACCTCCCATGCCCCCAGCCAATGTAGACCCCTCGCCGGGGGGACGCGGCGTGAACCCGGGTTTTTGAAAAGTACTGTTGCCGGAAGGTCAACGGCCGAAAAGATCGAAAAACGGGGAAAACCGGAGGTTCGGAAGTCCTGAAGCGGGCGGGACGGGTGAAAGAGAGCGGGACCAAAATGGTATACTACCTGTATTCCCATGGCGAGTTCCCCGGACTGGCTCGAACGGTACTGGCGCGATGGCTTCGCCCATATTCCCGGCGTGTTCCCGCAAACCGAAATCAGGGAGCTGGCAGGTTATTTCGACGAGATCCTGGCCCTGGGCGAAGGGCTCCAAGCCGTGACCCGGCGGGGCCTGGCGGAGTTCCGGGTGGTGCCGATTGACGGCAAGCCCACCTTGAAGTTCGCCAAGTGGGCCTCGTCGATGCATGCGGGCCTCGACAAGTACCGCACCTCGCCGCGGCTGCTGGCGGTGGCCATGGCCCTGCTCGGGTACGACCTGCGCCAGATCACCAACCAGATGCATTACAAGAATCCCGGCGACGGGGTGAGCTTCCAATTCCACCAGGACTGCACCTTCCGCAAGCCCGACTCCGCCTACCGCAACCTGGCGCGGAGCTTCTGCCAGATCGCGATCGCCGTGGACGAAAGCACCGCCGAGAACGGCTGCCTGCAGTTCGTGCCCGGGTCCCACCGGGAGGGCCGCGCCCTGCTGGAGGGCGGCTATGAGGGCTGGGAGGGAAACGACGCCAACCGGGCCGTGCTGTCCCGCTTCCCCGAACCGGTGAACGGGCTCATGGAGCCCGGGGACGTGATGATCTGGAGCGCGTTCACCATCCATGGATCCCGGCCGAACCGAAGCTCCCGGCCCCGGCGCGTGTACATCAACGGGTTCGCCGGCGCCTCCGACAGCGATCACGGCATAAGGGTGACCGAGAACGGAAGGACCCTTCCACTGGCCTACGGGCCGGAAACCCGCTGGGACTCGGTGGAAGAGCGCTGAATCCCCGGGCCTTCGCCATACTGCCGGACTCCGGAATCCCCATGCGGATTTTTGGGTTTTTCCGGACGGGGATTTGGGTTTTTCGGGGCAAAGGTTCCCGTTGCCTTGAGGCAAGTCCTTGTCGCAGGCCATAGTGCAAAGTGCGCCGCGCCGGGTGATATAATCCGGGGGTGGAAGGCCGGGGCCTCGCGGGGAAGGTCAAGGAATAGTGAAAAGTAAGCGCGGTTTTACCTTTCTCGAAGTCCTTATCGCGATCATCGTCATCAGCGTGGGGAGCGCGCTGGCGGTCAAGCCGATGAAGGGTCTTCTCCAGCGCATGAAGCTCCAGAACGCCGCCAACGGTATGAAACACACCATCATGAACGCGAGGCTGCGCGCGGTGGCGAACCCGGCCCGGCTATGCGGGGTGGTCTTCCAGCCCGGGAGCGCGACCAAGGATCATGTTGTGTTCGCCTTCCTGGACAAGAATCCCTCCGACAAGATTTACAAGTCAGGCGAGGATGCCCCGTACCTCTCGCCCTTCGTGGTGAGAAAGGAGGCCAAGGTGGCCATGACAATCCCGGCCGGTTATCCCAGCGTGGTCGTGTTCCGCGGAGACGGCTCGGCTTCGGCCAGCGCCCGCGTGATCCTCGCCATCGGAACCTACGTCGATACCCTGGAGATCCTGGCCAGCACGGGCCGGGTCCGGGTGGG
>CBILQL010000788.1:0-2363 GCA_966238865.1 uncultured bacterium | reverse complement strand
GGGTCCTGGAAGCCGGCCTGGATCGGGAGATTGTGATCGAGCATCGCCGCGGCTCCACGCGCTCCATCGGACGCCAGTTCCTACTTGCGTTTGCAATCCCACATTTCTTCTATCACGTGACTACAGCCTATGGCATTTTACGCAACCAAGGCGTAAAACTCACCATGGGCGACTTTCTGGGAAACTGGGGCGGTACGTAACGGAAGCCGGTTGAGGCAGTACCAATTTCCGGCACATGGATTCAGCCTCCATGAATGGAAACATTTTCCGCCGACTTCTCCAGCCAGTGGCGGAATTTTGTGGCTGCGATCCGAGGCTTGCCGCCGGGAATCAGGGACTGATCGTCCAGTTCCGCCCCGAAATAGCGGGCATGAGGGTCTGCGACCACCCTTCGAGGGTCATTGGTCGCCGTCAAGTAGATTTGGATCCATTCATCCATCCGGAATTTCTCCGGACCGGCAACATCGATGCTGCCATCCAAAGGCGTCCCGAGAGCCAGATCTGTCAAGGCTTCTGCCACATCCGCCGAGGCAATGGGTTGAACCAGGGCCGGAGGCAACCGAACTTCCGCGCCTTCCGCCGCCGCTTGTGCGATGCTTCCCGCGAATTCGAAGAACTGGGTGGAATGAAGGATCGAATAGGGCTGCCCAGAATTCCGAATAAGCTTTTCCTGGGCCGACTTCGCACGCATATAGCCGCTCGAGACCAGCCGATTCGAACCCACCACCGAAAGCGCCACCACGTGTCCGACCCCGGCTGCCTTCGCCGCGGCAAGAAGGTTCCGGGTCGAGGTTTCGAAAAATCTCAAGACCGCCTCGTCTTCGAAGGAGGGCGAGTTGGAAACATCGACCACGACCTGCGACCCGGATAGCGTTTTACCCAAGCCTTCGCCGGTTACCGTATCCACGCCGGATTTGGGTGAGGCCGGTACCGCTTCATGACCTTTCTCCTGAAGATTGGAGACAAGTTTTTTCCCGATTAGGCCTGTTCCGCCTATGACGACAATTTTCATTTATTCCTCCCTGGGCAGCGGTTCAAAAGAACCTTCTCGCAGGTGAAAACGCAACTGAAAAGCAAGGGTTCAAGAAACGTACGTCCACGGGAACTCACGACCGCCCAGCGCCACTTTGTCGAAGCATTGCTGCCTGTCGGAGGCTTTATGATTCGTGCCGGAAACTAATTTATCATCGAGCGAGGGCGTCTTTGCAAGTGCGGTCGCCGGATGGCCAGGGTCAAATGGAAAATCGAGTGTACAAGAGGGTTCTATACGGGTCCGGCCTGCTTCTGTTTTCGTCCATAGTCTGGGCCGCCGTCGCTTTTTTCCGGGATTCCCAGCAAGCCTATAAGAGGATTCGCGGCAAGAGCAACCTTTTCCAGTCGCGCTACGGGGACATCGAGTATACGGACAGCGGGTCCGGTCCGCCTGTCCTGGTAATCCACGGGAGCGGCGGAGGGTTCGACCAGGGCGAGCTCATTGCCCGTGCGGTCCTGGATGACGGTTTCCGCCGGATCTGTCCTTCTCGCTTCGGCTATCTGCGCTCCACTTTTCGGGATGGCGCGACCTTCGACGACCAGGCCCATGCCTACGCCATGCTTCTGGACACATTGGGCGTGGAACAAGCGGCGGTCGTGGCCATGTCCCACGGGGGGCCATCGGCCCTGCTCTTCGCCGCGCTGCATCCGGAGCGTGTTTCTTCGCTTACCCTGCTTTCCGCCGGGGTGGTCTCCTCCTCCCAGGCGAACCAAGCCGAGGCGAACCGGAAGGGCGCAATGCTGACTGCCATCTTCCGGCATGACCTGCTGTATTGGTCGGTTTCGAAACTGTTCAAGCGCCAGCTCATGGGGCTGATGGGGGCGGACGATGCCGTCATCGCCGGCCTTTCAGGGGCCCAAAAGGAAACAATCTGGAAGGTGATTGAATACATGAACCCGGCCTCTCCCCGTTCGGCCGGAGTCCGGTTCGACAACCGGGCGGCCATGCCCAACGAGAGGATATCCGTCATCCGGGCCCCTACCTTGATTCTCCACGCCGTCGACGACGCCTTGCAGCTCTACCACAATGCCGAATTCGCCGCAGCGCAAATCCCGGGGTCGGATCTCATCCGTTTCGAAAAGGGCGGCCACTTCCTGATCATCGTCGAGCAGGACGCGGTCCGCAGGCTGACGGCAAAGCATATCCTCGCATCTATGGACCGCGTGCCTTCCGGGGGGCGATGAACGTTCGGCAAGATGGATGCGGAAATTTTACATCGACAAGAATGGTGTGAATATCCGCACGGGACCTCCTTCAAGCGCCTTTCGTAGCTCCGGGCTCACTGCTCCGCAAACCTCGCCGGAGCCCTTGCAGACTTGGAACATCTCGG
>CBILQL010000787.1:0-2376 GCA_966238865.1 uncultured bacterium | reverse complement strand
TCCACGAGCATGGATCCCGCTCCTGAAGCCTTGACCGCCGTATCCAAGGCCACGCTTCCCACCCGCCCCGGCATGTCGGTTTGGGATCGTGTGTCGAAGCCCATGCATTTCACAACCCCGGGGGCCTGGCATCGGGTTTTGAAATTCTGGTCCGCGGGCGTTTGGGACATGGCAGGGTTCAGGAAAATGCCGGCCATGAATGCGACCCCGGCGAACCCCTTGTTCTGGACTGTGCCGTTCATGCGTTTCCCCCCTTGACCATGCCGCGTGGTATCAGCGGATGCGTATCCTGTAACGGTTCCCAAGAACCTATGCGCGGCGGGGGGATAGGGCTATCGGAACCCCTAAGTTCCTGAAATTCCGTGGCAGCGCCTGCAACTGTACTTAGAGAGCCACTATTCCCAATTGGTAGGCCCTGGATTCCTTTGTTCAGGGCCGCTGCGCGGTCTCCAGCCTCTTCAACACCAGCTCCAGGACTTTCCGCGGACGGTTCCGCGCCTCCAGGATGCCCGCGACCCGCTCCCGCAAGGCCGCATCGCGCAGCGGCTCCATCGGAGCATAGTCCGGCGGCTCCATGACGGCATGGCGCGGACGGCGGAGCAGGTCCTGCAATTCCCGGCTGCGGAAATCGTCCGGGAACAGGGCGCCGATCCGACCCAGCCTTTGCAGGGCCTCCGGGGGCAGGGCCCCGGCCCAGGCGTCGGCCTCCCATACCCTACCTGTAAGCCCGTGCAGGAAATGCCGCCAGATCCGATGGCGCTGGAGCATGGGTAACGTGCGCGTTTCTTCGTATTCGAACCAGGTCCTGGGCGGCGAATGGAGGGCATGCCAGGATGGCAGGCGCGCAGCCATGCCGGATCCGGCCGCGTCCGTCCCTCTCAACTCACCATCCGCCTTCCCCCCTGCACCGGGGTGGGCCTGCGGGGTGCGGAGGCCCGGCTTGGCGAGATACAGTTCGAAGTTGTTCTCGAAGCGCCGGTCCGCGAGGCGCTCCTGCCAGGCCCCAGGATCGGGAGCCTGCAGCAGCGGGTTCGGCAAATCGTCCAGCTCGCCATATCGATCGAGGACGCCGAGCACGCGCAGCCCAGCCGCGTCGATGGCGCGCAGCCAGTAGTCGAGGTCGAGGCGCGCCTCCCGGGCATGGAAGAAGGTGTCCACGAAACGCGAGGCGTCGGTCCAGGCGCCGGCATGCAGGGGGGCGATGCGCTCGCGGAAGGCCGGGGATACGTCCGCCAGGGCGAGGAGCAGATCGCGACCGCAGGACCGGTCCCGTTCGTTGAAGGCGGAGAGGCCGAGCAGGGCGAAGGCCTTCTGCACCTGCCGGATCCAGCCGCGGGACTCGCTGTTGTAGACCATGAGGCGGAGGGTGCCGCCGGGCAGGAGATGGCGCCCGAGGCGACCCAGCGCCCGGGCCGGGTCGGCCAGATGATGGAGCACGCCGTAGCAGTCGATATGCGCGAGGTCGTCGGGCAGGGGGAAGTCCGGGTCCTCCAGGCTGCCTTGGCGCCAGGTTAGGCTTCGCAGGCGGGGCAGGCAACGGAGGCGGGCCCGGCGCAGGCTGCGGGACGACAGGTCAACGGCGAGGAGGCGATGCCGACGCGGCTCCCAGGCGGCGGCCATGTAGGGAAACACGTCGCCGCACCCGGCCAGGAGGATGCGGGTGGCGCCGGAGACCGGAGGGCGGCGCAGGGCCGGGACCTGGCCCGCCTGGTCCAGGAGACGGGCGGCGAACAGGGAGTTGGAGGCATAGGCCTCCTGGGTCCTCAGGGGCAGGAACAGGCCGTAATGCGGGTATGGGAAGGCCTCGTATTGGGCCTTCACGCGGGCGCTGATGTCGGTCCCGGGGGGCGGCATGGAATGCCTGGATTATATGAATTTTGGTGCAGATAATGGTCAAATTTGACGAATTTGTCCAATATTAGAAGCATGAAGACTTTCAATCAGCATAACGGCATGGCTGACCTGCCGGTTTTCGACTCCGGTCGGCGACTTCCAAGAGATTTCGATTTGATTGCGTTGATAAGAGCCGAAGAGGATGCCTATGCCATACGTTCAGCGGAGAAGCTGCCAAACTTCCGGTCGCCTCGGTGACGGGCGATTGATGGAAGGAATACAGCCCTTTTCTCCCGGATCCCCAGCCGGCCTCTGGCTGGACGTCCTACGCGAAGCCGAGGCCGCCGCTCAGCGGGAACCCCATATCGCTGCCTTTTTGAAGGCCGAAGTACTCGGGGCTGTGGATCTGCAAGGGATTCCACGCCCTCCAGGGATGCCGGGTCGCCCATCACCTGTGGAACAAGGGACAGGCGATCGCCATCCGAAGGTCCGCACCGGCGTGCTGATCGGCGCCGGGGCCAAGGTGCTCGGCAATGTGGTGGT
>CBILQL010000786.1:0-2377 GCA_966238865.1 uncultured bacterium | reverse complement strand
ACCACCCCTATGAGAGTTTCGAGGTGGTGCTCGCCTTCCTTCAGCAGGCGGCGGCGAGCCGGGATGTATTGGGCGGAATCCACCGTAACGGGTGGGCATGGGCCCCGCGACAATTCCGCGGCGCGCGAAGCCCCGAGAACCGGGCGATGACCCGCCGCCTGCCCACTTCCCAAAAAAGAAAAGCCGGGTTTCCCCGGCTCTCTCCCGGGTGGCAGCCCGGGATCATCTCCAACCCCCTCGGAAAGGAATCGGTTGATGCGTGATCCGAATAAGCATTCTTCCGCGGTCGAAAGCAAGCACCCGGTGCTTTCGACCTACCAGGCCCGCCGCGCGGCCATCGCAGGTCGCTGGCGGGAAATCAATGCCATCGAGGACGATACGGCGCGCGCCGCGGATGGCCTTGTGTTCCTCCGCTCCCTCGACCTCTTTGGCCTTGGAATCCTCGGAGAAATCATGGAGGAAGATGGCGCGGAGGTCCTGCCGTTCCAGCCTCAGCCCGAAGATTCTCTGCTCATCGAGGGCGCCGGGATGGAAACCGCCGAAACCGTTCTGCCCTTCGGCGATGCCGGGATCGAGGAGTAAGTCGTGAAATTCAATCTCTCCAAAGCCAAAGAAGCGCTCCGGACCGCAGCCCAGGCCATCCGCATCGTTCGCCATTTCATGCGCAGCGGCTGGGATCTGGACGTCCTGGAAAAGCGCCTCACCTGCGCCCATGATTGGACCAAGTCTGCCACCTGGAAGTGGAACGAAGAGCAGGGCCGCGACGTGCCGGTCGAGCGCATCGCGCGGTGCATCCACTGCAAGCGCACCGAAATCGTAGAGGGGGAATGGCTCTCCTTCGACGGAAAGAAGGTGACCGCATGCTGAAGCACCTGCTCACCATCTTTGCCCTCTCCGTGCTCGCCCTCGTCTATTATCCGGCCAGAGTGCTGCGCGGATGGTATCTCGGTTGGCGAGGCTGCAAGGCTTTCCCCGCCTCCTCAGAGGTCCCGCCGGCCCACGAGGCCCCTACCATACCCCGGGATTTCAGGCCTCGGAAGCACAAGGCCGTAAAGGACCGCATCGCCTGGAGGCACGCCCATCCGAGGGACGCGGAAGCCATCGCCCGGCACGCCCGCCAGCTTCATTTCCATGACCAGGAAATCGCGGAGGCTCGCCATGGGTGAGATTGCCGAAATGATGCTCGACGGCACGCTGTGCCAAGTGTGCGGCGTGTTCCTGGGCGAGGATTGCGGGTTTCCCGTGACCTGCCGCGACTGCCAAGGCCCGAAGAAAAGCCGGGCCATGCGCGAGGGCGGCGGCTGGGAGTGCCCGGTCTGCGACCGCAACTTCGGGACCAAGGGTGCGAAAAAGGCCCACCTGCGCGACGTCCACAAGTCCAAGTACGACGACAGCGGAAGGGTGGTACCTCTATGACCTTCCGCGAAATCCCCGATTGGGACCCCAGCGACGATATCGATCCGGATATCTGCCTCCCATGCCGCCGCGGGCAACCCGGATGCAGGTGCCCCCGGCCCGAGGAGGAGGACGAAGAGCTCCCGCCGCTGCCCGGCACCCTGGACGCCCGCGACGCGACCCCGGAGCCCCCGGCGCGCCTCGACCCCGCCTCCGTCCTGCGCAACCGGCGCCGGACCGAAACCTATCTCGCGACCGGGAAATTCACCTGGCCGCGACACAATCCGGAAGGAACGCAGCATGCATAAGGCAAAGACCCTGGTTTCCACCGTCGACATGTCCGAAGAGGATTGGAAGGCCTGGCGCCGCAAGGGAATCGGCGGCTCCGACGTGGCCGCCATCTGCGGCCTCTCCCCCTGGAAGTCCGCCATCCAGGTCTACCTGGAAAAGCTCGGCATGGCTGAGGACCAGGAGGAAAACGACGCCATGCGCTGGGGCAAGCTCCTAGAGCCGGTCATCGCCGACGAGTTCAGCCGGCAAACGGGCCTCCCGGTGCAGCGGGTGGACGCCATCTTGCAGCACCCGGACCACGACTGGGCGCTGGCCAACGTGGACCGCCTCATCGTGCCGCAAGACCAGGAGCCGGGCGCCCTGGAGGTCAAAAACACGTCCGCCTACCTGGCCAAGGCCTGGGACGAGGGTGAGGTCCCGCAGCATTACATCACGCAACTCCAGTGGTACCTGTGGGTCCTGGGCCTCCGCTGGGGCTACTTCGCCCCGCTCATCGGCGGCAACAAGCTGCTGACCGACAAGCGGATGGACATCGACATGGAGCTCGTGGAGCCCATGGTCAAGGTGTGCGCTGACTTCTGGCAGATGGTGGTCCTGCGGACGCCGCCAGCGCCGGACGGCAGCGAGGCCAGCACCGATACTCTCAAGCTAATGTATCCGCACGCCGCTCCCGGGACAATCGTGCCGCTAT
>CBILQL010000785.1:0-2382 GCA_966238865.1 uncultured bacterium | reverse complement strand
TCCTCGATGCCTACCAGGAGACAGGGAATGTTCCCCAGCGACTTGGTGAAGCTGTCCACGAATGGGATGGTGCCGCCGCAGCCGATGAGCACGGCGGGCTTGCCGTAGCCTGCTCCGAGGCTCTTCTTGGCGACTGCGAACACGGGATGATCGGACTTGGTCATCCAGGGACCGGCGCCCTGCTCCGGGGTCACCTTCACTTCGAGGCCCCAGGGGCAATTCGCCTTGATGAAGTCCGACAGGATGCGGGTGGCCTTGGCCGGGTCCATGTCCGGGACCAGGCGCAGCCCGATGCGGGCCCAGGCGGAATCCATGATCACGTTGCCGGCGATCTTCTTGCCGCCGCTCTGGATGGAGTTCACGGCCAGGGCCGGCTCGCGCCACATCTTGGCCAGGAGCCCCTCGTCGCGGGCGAAAAGCTCGGCCCGTTCCCCGATACCGGCCTGCTTCCGGAACACGGCATCCACCATTCCGAGCTTGCGCAGGTCCTCGATTTCGTCCGGGCGTGGCGCCACCACATCGTCCCAGAGGCCGGGAACGGCCACCCGGCCCTTGTCGTCCACCAGCTTGGCCAGCACCTTCGAGAGGGCCATCACCGGGTCGGGGACGGGGCCGCCCCACATGCCCGAATGCAGGGGATGGTCCAGTGCGGTCACCTCCACCTCCATGCTGATGAGGCCGCGCAAGGTGGTGGTGAGGGAGGGCACGCCGGTGTCGTAGTTGCTGCAGTCGGTGAGCACGACGCAATCGCAGCGCAGCTTCCCGGCATGTGCGGCCAGGAAGTCGGCGAGATGGGTGGAGCCTATCTCCTCCTCGCCCTCGATGATCACCTTGACGTTGACCGGCAGGGCGCCGGCCGCGCGGATCCAGGAGGCGGCGCTGGCGGCATGGATTAGAACGCCGGCCTTGTCGTCGGCGACCCCGCGGGCATAGAGTCGCCCGTCCCGCTCGGTGGCCTCGAATACGGGACTCTTCCACAGCTCCTCGCGCATGGGAGGCTGCACGTCGTGATGCGCGTAGAGGAGCACGGTGGGGGCGCCCGGGGCCTTGAGCCAGTCGGCGTAGACATAAGGGTGGGTGCCGGGGACGCGCATGATTTCCACGTGCTCGAGGCCGGCCGCCTCCAGGATGGCCTTCACCTCCGCGGCGGACTTCTCCACCTCCTCCGGCGGGAAGCCGTCGAAGCTAACGCTGGGGATCCGGGTGAGGCGGATCAGGTCGTCGAGATGCCGGCGGGAATCCTTTTCGTATTGCTCCAGGGCGGCCTGGCGGGAAGATTCGAGGTCAGAGAGCGGCATGGTGGGTTTCCGGGTCAGGGTGTGGGCGGAATAAGAGGTTTTCCGTTTTTTTGTTTTTCGTTTTCCGCTGCGCGGAAGGGGATTCCGGCATGTTGCCCGAACCCGGCATTTGGCGAAAAACGAAAAACGGAAAACAAAAAACGGATCCAGTACACCGCACAGCGTCATTTCGCCGCAATCGACGCCTCCCATTCCTCCCGCACCTTGTCCACCAGGGGACGGATGGCGCTTTCCCGGAGGTCGAAGACGAGGCCGGCCCCGGCGAACAGATCCTTGAGGCCCCGGGTGCCGCCGAGCTCGAGCCCGCGCTTGTAGTCCGCCAGGGCCTGCTTCTCGTCGGCCAGGGCCTTGAGCCAGACCTGCAGGGCGCCCAGCTGGGCGATGCCGTATTCGATGTAATAGAAGGGCACCTCGAAGATGTGCAGCTGACGGTGCCAGGAGTGGGACCGGAACTCCTCCAGGCCGCTCCAGTCGAGTTCGGGCCCGAAGCGCCGGTCGAGATCCAGCCAGGCGGCCCGGCGCTGGGCCTGGGTATGCCCCGGATGGGTGTACATCCAATGCTGGAAGGCGTCGATGGTGGCCACCCAGGGAAGCAGGCGGAACACCTCCTCGTCCTCCTGCTGCACGGCCCGCTTGCGATCCTCGGGGCTGTAGAACTCCTCCAGGTAGCGGGACCCGAGCCGTTCCATGGCCATGGAGGCCACCTCGCTGAACTCCATGGGGGCGCTGCGCGCGTAGCCGACCGTCTTGTCGCGGGCGAGGAGCAGGTGGAAGGCGTGCCCGCTCTCGTGGAGCAGGGTGAAGACGTCCTCGTTCAGGCCCACCGAGTTCATGAATATGAAGGGGAGGCGAACCTCCTGCAGGCCGCATTGGTAGCCGCCCGGGGCCTTGCCCACCCGGTTCTCCAGGTCCATCAGGCCCAGGCCGGTCATGGTCTCGTAGAAGCCGTGCAGCTCGGGGTCCATGCGCGCGAAGATGCGGCCCACGCCTTCCGTCAGGCGGGACGCCTTGTCGAAGGGCTTGAGGGGCGGGCGGCCGAGGGGATCGCAGGCGAGGTCCCAGGGGCGCAGGGCGGGAAGGCCCA
>CBILQL010000784.1:0-2387 GCA_966238865.1 uncultured bacterium | reverse complement strand
GCGGCTTCCTCCTTGGCTTTCTTGTCGGCTTCGGCCTGCGCCTTCTTCTCGTCATCGGCTTTCGCTTTGGCGTCAGCGGCGGACTTCGCATCGGCGGCGGACTTCGCATCCGCGGAAGCCTTGCCGTCGGCAGCGGCGATTGCGGCGGGGGCCGGGGCGGAACCCAGGGAGGCGAGAGCCTTCTCAAGCTTCGCGCGCTCGTCCGCCTTGTCGGTATAGAGGATGGCCTTCTTGAAGGATTCGCGGGCCGCGGCCTGATCCACCTTGGCCTGGGCGGCGGCCAGCCCGGACCAGTATTCGCCGTTTTCGGGATTCTTCGCCAGCAGTTCCTGGAAGGTCGCGATGGCCTTGTCGCTCTTGCCCGTCTTGTTGTAGGCGCGGGCCAGCTTGGCGGTGTAGTTGGGATCGGCGTTGGGCGTCTTGCGCAGCTCCTCGAGCAGGGAGATGTAGTCCTCGACGTATTTTTCGCGGCCCGCGGCCTCGATCAAGGTCAGGTATTTGATCCCGGTCACGAGATCGGTCTTATTGAGGTTGAACAGGGCCTTGAGGACCGGGAGCTGATCCTCGTTGCGGCCGGCGCCTTCCAGGGCGTTGCTGTAGTTGAGCAGGATGCCGTAGTCGCCGGGCTTGAGCTGGCTGGCGCGCTTGTAGGGATCCACCGCCTTGGCGAAGTCGCCGTTCTCGACGTGCATGTCGCCGAGCTTCACCAGGGCGTCCACGTAGTCGCCCTTCAGCTTGAGGGCCTGGTCCAGCGATTGGATCGCCTTGTCCACCTCGCCTTCCTGGTACTGCTCATCCGCCTGCTTGTACCACTCCTCCGCCGTGGCCGGGGCCGCGACGGCATCGGAGCCCGCGAGAACCAGGAGCAGTCCCAGGAATGGAAGCGCCCGCCTGGCCCCGTCCGCGGCAGAGCGGAAGAGGGAGGGAAGGCGATTACGCTGAACAGTGATCATGGCATCTCCCAACAGTGAACTTCTTCGCTCAAACAGACCTAAAATAAAGCCGGGCCATGCGTTACGCCCGGAATAAATCCCATGCGCAGGGGACAGACGTACTGTGTCCGGGTCGGCCGGCATGACCCGGCTAAGGGCTGTAAACCCTCCCCCAAAAAACCCAGGAAAGATAACTATTTAGGCGGTATGTATTGAAGCAGAAAGCGGTGACTTTGGTTCCAATCCGTCCTTAAATTCACATGCGACTGACAATCAACAGGTCTCCCACGGAAAGGCCAGGGCGGACCCGATAGTACTTCGTCCCAGTCCCAGTATAACCAATCTGTCAAGCCCCAGGGCAACCCCCGCGCAGGCCGGTAATCCTCGGGTCAAATCCTGGAGCAATGACTGGTCCTTGGGAAGCTCCGGCTTGCCTACGGCGCGGCGTTTGGCGTTTTCCGCGTCGAACCGGCGGTCGTATTCCGCCGGATCGAGCAGCTCGAGATAGCCGTTTGCCAGTTCCATGCCCCCGACGTAGACCTCGAAGCGCTGGGCGAGCCGGGGATCGGCGGGATCGAGCCTTGCCTGGGCCGCCTGCTCGGCCGGGAAACCCGTCACGAAAACCAGCCGATCGGCCGGAAAGGCGGGTTCCACGACATGGGCCATGAGGAAATCCCAGGCGTCGGCGCGGGTGGCGAAAAGGGTCCCGGAACCCTTCTCCTCTGACGTGAGGAGCGTATCGCCTCCGGGAAGGAGATCCCGCACCACCGGCAGGACCGTCAGTTCCTCCAGGGAAAGTTCCAGCGGATCCAGGCCCAGCGTCGAAACGAATGCCTCGCGCCAGGTCTTCCGCTCCACGGCCCGGCCGGGCGCGATGAGCAGGCACAGCGCCTCGACCTCGGCCATCAGATCCTCCAGGCCGAATTCCCGGCGATACCACTCCAGCATGGTGAACTCGGGATTGTGCACGCGTCCGCTCTCGCCGTTGCGGAAGGCCTTGGCCACCTGGTACAGGTCGGGGAAGCCGCGGCAGAGCAGGCGCTTCATGTGCGGTTCGGGGGAGGTCTGGAGGTAGAAGGTCTCGCCGGTATCGCCCGGGCGGGGGAATCCGCCCCGGTGGAACGAGGCGGAGAACACGTCGATATGGCAGTCCAGGGAGACGCCGCGGGAGAGGATGGGCGTCTCGATTTCGAGCACCCCGCGTTCCGCGAAGAACCCGCGCAGCTTGCGGAGCGCGTCGGCCCGGAAGCGCAAGGCTTCCAGGTCGGGGCTATGCGTCACTTCGAGCGTTCGACGTATTCGCCGGTGCGGGTGTCGACCTTGACCCGCATCCCCTCGCCGAGGAAGAGGGGGATGTTGATTTCCGCGCCGGTCTCCACCGTGGCCTTCTTGGTCACGTTATTGGCGGTATCGCCCTTCACGATTTCCTCTATCCACCAGCCGCCGTCGTCGTGG
>CBILQL010000783.1:0-2403 GCA_966238865.1 uncultured bacterium | reverse complement strand
CGGCGCGTACCGCGTCCGGGAACGGCTGGGTCCTGCTGGCGCCGGGGGAACGTTGGGCGCCGCCCTCCGGTATCGCCCGGGCGGAGGCTTATGACCCGCGGGGACGGATTGCGTGGACCTGGACCCCTGGTTCGGGGCATCCAGTGCCTGAGGCCGCCTCCCAAATGTTACGCGTCCGCTTCGTAGCCGCGAAGTAACCGTTCCCCCCGCCGGCCGGTCCCTTCTGCCGGCTCTCCTCATCCTTATGGAACCGCCCGGTTGCGAGAATTCCGCCATCGGAATTTTTTCCGATTAGCGTGACGGATTTGACTGCCTCCAGACGTCTAACTGTATGCCTGCGTACATCTTCAACCTTGGAGGCCTTCATGGTTCAGTTCAAACTGCGTCTATTCCAATTCGGTTTCAGCGCTCTCCTCCTGGCCGGCTGCCTGGGCGTCGAATCCCAGCCGGACGACGGGGGCTCCGCCATCGCCTTGCGCGGATCCTCCGGCAACAATGGGAAAGCCCACTACGTCTCCGTCGGCAACAGCCTGACCTCCGGATTCCAGAACAACGGCTTGCGCAAGGATTGGCAGGCGGCCAGCTATCCGGCCCTGATCGCGAAGGCCATGGACGTCAAGGATTTCCAGATGCCCTTCATCGACACGCCCGGGATCGGCCTGTCGCGCATCGACGGCCAGCCCGCCACGCCGCTGATCCTGGAGGGCAACTCGATCGCCCCCCGGCCCTTGACCCGTCCGCTTGCGGAAATGCTCCTCAATCCCGATCTGCCCCGGCCGTACAACAACCTGGGCGTTCCCGGCGCCACCACCCTGGATTTCCTGACGGCCTACAATTCCGCCACTTCACAATCCCCCGGCAATCCCTTCTTCGACTTCGTCCTGCGCGGCGAGCGATTCCAGAACGCCACCATGCTGCGCCAGGCCGTCCGGCTCAATCCCAAGGTGATGACCCTGTGGATCGGCAGCAATGACATCCTGGGCGGCATCACCGACGGGACCGTGATCGAAGGGACCACGGTGACGCCCCTGGCCGTCTATTCCTCCCTGATGGACCGGGGCCTCGACACTCTCCTCCGCGAGACCAAGTCCCATATCTTCATGGCCAACATCCCCGGCGTCACCACCATCCCCTTCGTGACCACGCTTCCCAAGGTGGTCATCGGCGCAGACTTCCGGCCTGTCCTCGTGGGTGGGAATCCCGTCCCCCTGCTCACCCAGGAAAGCGACGTGGAGTACGTCCTGTTCCCGGCCCTGGCGGCGTTCCAGAAGGGCATCGGCATCCCCGCCGCCCTCGGCGGCACCGGCCAGCCCCTGCCCGCCAACCTGACCCTGACCCGGGGCGAAGTGGAAATCGCCAACCGCCTCACCGAAGGCTACAACGCCTATCTCGCGAAGAAGGCGAGGGACAACGCCTCCCGCATCACCTTGGTGGACGTGAACCGGCTCCTCAACCACCTGAAGGAAGGTCGGATCCCGGGCCTCACCGGCCTGCATCCGCTCCTCGATCCCACGGGCTCGGCCTTCAGCCTGGACGGCATCCATCCGAACACGGAAGGCTACAAGCAGGTCGCCAATCTCTTCCTCGACGCCATCAACCGCACCCTGCACAAGAAATACCGGACGTACCAGGCCGGTGCAGCCTGTGGAGCGGGAGCCCCGGTCATCTGAGACTTCCGGGTCGGTTTATTTTCCGCCTGCACCAAGTTGACTGGTCCATGACTTCCGGGTGTACCGTCCCGTACACCCGGAGTCCCCAGGATTGGAAGCGAAGGTGAAGAAATAGGAAATCCTCGACAAGCGCCAGTCGCCCGGAATCACGACGCTGCGGGCGCCATGCGCGCATCGGCTCCATCGCCTACCTTAAACGGGTCTCGATATGTGACCTATCGAATTCGAGGAGTCGAGTATGTCCCCTGCATTTTCCAGAACGGCCCTGCTTCCGGCCGCTTGCGCCGCGGCCGGCCTGCTTTCACTGGCGGCCTGTTCCGGCTCCCGCGCTCCGCAGTCCGAAAAGCTGGCCACCGTCCGCGACCTGGACTCACTGCACCAGGTGGCGCAGTACAACGACTCGGTCGAGTCCAATGTCTTCTTCTACGAAGAGGCATTCGCGTCGTACCGGGAGAAATTCCCCGGCGTGGACAAGCCGGCCTTCATGGCCATCGCCCGCGGCAAGGATCAGGCCTTCTGCCTGTTCCGGCCGGATCCGGCGCGCACATGCCAGGACATCGGGGACAAGCTCACCAAACTCGGCCTCCGGGAACCGGCGCGCGACGCCTACGAAGCCGGCCTCCTCTCGGAAGGGGCCAACGAGGGGTCCGCGAACGTGCGGCTCTGGTCGAGCCTGGCCCGCCTGCACGCCGATGCCGGGGACTGGGATGCGGTCCGCGGTTACCTGGGCAAG
>CBILQL010000782.1:0-2405 GCA_966238865.1 uncultured bacterium | reverse complement strand
CCGCGAGCGGATGGAATTCGCCGAAGCCGATTCCCTCGACGACGACCGGGACGGCGCCATCGACTTCGACGAGATGGATCGCGATCGCAGCGGCGAACTGGAGCCGTGGGAATGCCGATGGGTGGCGCGCGTCGACGTGCGCATGTCCACGGTCCGCTCCGGCACGGTCACGGTGCTCGCCGCCACCGTCCATCCGCGCAACCGCGCCCGGGAATGGAAGGGCTGGTCCGGGGACAGCTTCGACGACTTTCCCGGCGAGGGTTTTTTCGGCAGGTGAACGAAGCGTTTACCGTTCCCCAAACGGCGGGTCCGGAAGCGACAATTTTCTATCTTCCTCAGGCTTTGCGCGCAAAGGATGCACCGTTGGAAGGCGAAGGGGAGCTGGATCTGGATATGCGGCTGCTTGAGGAGGCGGGACGGGATATCTGCATCCGCGCGCGCACCTACCCTGTGGGCGAGCGGGACGGGGCCCTGCTGTTCGCCTGCCAGAACGTCAACGACGAACTGCTGCGGGAGGCCCTGCACCTGCGCACCGGGCGCGAAATCCAGTTCCTGCGCGCCGACGGCCCCACCCTCGAATACCAGGTGAAGCGCATCAGCGGCAAGAGCGGCGCCCTCGAGGAGGGCGGCATCCTGTCCGATCTCATCCGCTCCGAAGTGGCCATCCAGGATGGTTCCAGCCTCGAGGAGATCAAGAAGAAGAGCCAGAGCGAGCCGGTCATCAAGCTGGTGAACAACCTCGTCAACCTGGCCATCGCCGAGGTGGCCACCGACATCCACATCGAGCCGGGCGAGAACCTGGTCAAGGTCCGCTACCGCAAGGACGGGATGCTTCGCGACAGCATGGAGCTGCCCAAGTGGGTGCAGGCCTCCCTGACATCGCGCATCAAGATCCTGGCCGAGCTGGACATCGCCGAGAAGCGGCTTCCCCAGGACGGCCGCATCAAATGGATGCACGAGGGCGAGCCCATCGACATGCGCGTCAGCACCCTGCCCACCCGGGTGGGGGAGAAGGTCGTGATCCGCATCCTCAAGCAGGTCGAGAGCGTGGGCACCCTGGAATCCCTGGGGATGGCCGAGGAGGTGTATTCCCAGATCCGCCAGATGATCCACCGGCCGCAGGGGATGCTCTTCGTCACCGGCCCCACGGGGTCGGGGAAGTCCTCCACCCTCTACGCCGCCCTGCGCGAAATCCTCGAGAAGGACATCAACGTGTCCACCATCGAGGACCCCATCGAGTACCGCCTGGACGGGGCCAACCAGGTCCAGATAAACGACAAGGCGGGCCTGTCGTTCGCCAGCGCCCTGCGCTCTCTCCTGCGCCAGGACCCGGACGTGATCATGGTGGGCGAGATCCGCGACGAGGAGACCGCCGGCATCGCCGTCCAGGCCGCCCAGACGGGCCACCTGGTCTTCTCCACCCTGCACACCAACGACGCGGCTTCCGCCGTCACCCGCCTCCTCGATCTCAAGATCAAGCCCTTCCTCATCAGCTCGGCGGTGCTCGGCGTCCTGTCCCAGCGCCTGGTGCGCAGGCTGTGCCGGAGCTGCTTCGCCATGCGGCCCCCCACCGACGAGGAGCGCGTCTTCCTGCCCATGCTCCCGGATCTGTGCCCGACGCCGGTGGGCTGCCCGGCCTGCAACGGCACCGGGTACCGCGGCCGGACCGGGATTTTCGAGCTGCTGGTGTTCGATACCGGGGTGCGCGAAGGCATCCTGACCGGGAAAAGCGAGGCCCACCTGAAGCGGATTTCCGGCTACAGGCAATTGGTCATGGACGGCATCGATAAATTGAAGCACAATGTGACCAGCGCGTCGGAGCTGATCCGCGTGGCGGTGATGGAAGCCCAAACATGAGAATCCCCACCTACCTTTCGGCCCTCGCCGGGGCCGTCCTGATCCTCCTCTCCGCGCCCTCGGCCCAGGACGGCGAGCCGCAGGCCCCGCCCCCCGACGCCTTCGTCCCCCCGCCGCCGCCTCCCGAGGAGGTCCAGCCGCCGCCCGAACCCATCCCGGACCAGCCGCCTCCCCCGGCCGGCATCGAGTATCAGCCCCCGTTCGCCAACCCGCCGCTCCGCCGCCGCACGCCTTCCCGGCTTCCCCGGGAGGAGCAGGAGATGCTCGAGCGGCATCGCGAGAACGCGGCCAAGTCCAGCGGGCTCCGCAAGTCCGCCGCCAAGCCGGCGGAGAAGGGCGCCAAGGGCGCGGCCGCGAAGGCCGAAGGGCTCCTGAACGTGGACTACGTGGACGAGCCCATCCTCGACGTGCTGCGCGCCATCGCCACCGCGTTCCGGCTCAGCATCATCCCGGACAAGGACCTGGGCGACGTGAAGGTGACCATCCACCTGGAGAACATCCCGGTGCTGGAAGGGCTCGACAAGCTCTGCAAGTCCCACGGCCTGGAC
>CBILQL010000781.1:0-2423 GCA_966238865.1 uncultured bacterium | reverse complement strand
TCATGCGCGACACCTTATTCTCAATCACCAGCATCGGCCTGAACCCCTACGTTCGTGCCGATTCCTCCAACACCTGCGGGCCTCACTGGCAGGTTTTCCCCAAACCGGAAAATTGGGATTTGAACTGAAGCCCGGTTCGCGTATCTTCCCTACTGTTGCCATTCTGGCAACCCTGCTTTGGGTTGTGCCGGGCAATGCTCTTGCGGCGAAGATCTGGACGGCGGTTCCATTCGAGCAAGTCCCCCAGGATAGCCCGGTTTGGCTGCGCTTGCGCGTGGACACTGTGGCCTTGGAAGTTGCTGTTGCCGCGCGTTGGTTTCTTATCAACAGCGGAGACAGTTTGCGGATTCTTGATGGCGGAAACCACCTGAAGGTCTCCGACCTCGTACTTGTGCGTCCAACTGGGAAGGCAGAGGTGACAGGTCAAACCTGGAAGTCGCTTTCCCAGGGAAAAGTGCTACTGACCTTCGATTACCGCGATAATCGTGGAACATCCGATGCTCTGGACGCTTGGATGGGAACGGAGGCTATAGACAAAGTGTTCGTGTACAAGGACATTGCTCCTGTCCCCGCAGATTCGGACTCGAGATCTGGATCGCCTACGGCAATGAATCCTGGAACCAAAGTCTTCATAATCTTGGCCAGTCCGATTGCAGGAGGCTTGGTGGGCCTAATGTACGGCAAATTGAAAGGAGATGGTGGAAAATCCCAGTCCGCAATGAACGCGTACGTATACACTGGCATTGCCTTTGGCCTTTGGATAGGCATCCAGGCCGCCATTTCTGATTGAGATATAAGAGCGGAATAAAGATCACACACAGTTGTGCTTTAATATCGGGAAATAATTTTTTCCCTTCTCTGATTGTCCGTCCTCGGTTCCTTCATTGTCCTGACCTCAGGTTCAACTCACCGTATGGCGCGTTCCTTTTTCCCCTTGGTCAGGTCGGCCCTTCCTCATCCGTTCGGAATTAAACAAAATCGGTTCCCCCGACTTATTGGTCCCCCCAATTTATTTGCCGACCGTCCCTTCGGGACCATGCCGGCCGTTAGCCGGCACCGGGGAGTCGCCATCCGGTTCGTCCGCATGGGCGGCCTGAGGGCCAGAACAAAGGAGAAACCGATGAAAACCCCGAAATATGAACTCCAAATCTCCCGCCCCCGCACGGAAGGCAAAATCATTGCCTACGTCCGGATCCAGATGAGCTTTCTCTGGGTGTCCTTCCGCCTGGACCGGGTCAACTGCAGGGTTTACCTCAATGCTCCCGCGAACTTCGTGGATAGCCTCAAGGGCCGTCCCAAGTCGAATGGTGGTACGCACTCTGGTTGGATTGATTGGGGGTGTATGAGGGGAAGGCTTTCTGAAAGTGGACTCGGAGTGGACACCCTCGCGAAAAACATTGGGCTTTTTCGCAAGGTGAAAATGTTGGGTTAAGAAAAAAGCGATAATTTGGATTAAAAGAGGGGCGGAGAGCCACGCTTTAAAAAAGCGAAGGTCCATTTTTGACCTCCTCCCCTTCCGGAAAACCCTGGATTTGGCTAAATTTCCCCCTCACGCCACTTTAGCTCAGTTGGTAGAGCAACGCTTTCGTAAAGCGTGGGAGGCGGGAGGTAACGCTCCCGCGACCTCTCCCAAAGGGGCAGAAACCCGCTAAAATCGAAGAAAACCGGCGAAGGGATGAGAGCCGGCGCGAGTAGTCTGGCCGGCCTCACCCTCCAAAATACCCCCATCTACTCTGAAAAAGTGGACACCTGAGTGGACACCCCGTGTCACGTCAACCGGGTATCCTGGCAGGTTTCCAGTCGGCGCTCTTCTCCGCAGGCATCGATCCCTTTCTAGGATTGATTCGGATCCCGCTTTGCATGGTAAGCCCGTGGGTTCGGATCCCGCTATCCCGACCAGTATTGGGAACCGGCCTTCAGACCGGCTCCCTTTTATTCCCCAAGCCCCGAAAGAATGGAGGGATTCGCGGCGTTCCAGAGGCCGCTAATGGCCAGGCGTCATCAGGGCGCATCCGCGATGGTCTTAAGGAGCCCGAGGATGATGGGATGGTCGTCCTGGAAGTATCCGTTCACCAGTGCGCTCTCTCGGTCCGCGGCCATCACATATTGGATCAGGTCGTTGGTCCCCACGCAGAGGAAATCCGCGGGACCGCATTGTGCGGCCACCGAAAGCGCCGCGGCCGGGGTCTCCACCATGGCGCCGATGGGCGGGACGGGCACTCCCGTCCTGGATGCCGCCTCCCCGATCCGGGACCGGATGCGCGCCATTTCCTCCGGAAAGGTGACCATGGGGACCAGGATGCGCGCCTGGCGCGCCCGGGACACCAGGAGCATGGCCTCGATCTGGATGTCCAGAAGGGCGGGGAAGGCGAACAGCAGGCGGATGCCGCGCCGGCCCAGGAACGGGTTGAGCTCGCCGGGCA
>CBILQL010000780.1:0-2424 GCA_966238865.1 uncultured bacterium | reverse complement strand
CTGGACTCGCCCATCGTGCGCGTGGCCCAGAGCGAGAACCCCATGCCCTATGCGGCCAACCTGGAAGCGGCCACCCTGCCCTCGGTGAACGGCATCATCCAGGCCGTCCGCCAGGTCACCTACAAGGCTTGATTCACAGCCCCGCGCCGCGCGGAATGCAATCCGCGCGGCGCGGGGCCTCACAAACCGGCCCCGGCCCCGCTCCGGCGAGGAACCGGCGCCCCATCCATCCCGACCCAAGGACGGGCGGGAAGCGACCCAAGGGAGTATGGCAATGCCCACCAGCATATTGATGCCCAGTCTGAGCCCCACCATGGAAGAGGGCGTGCTCGCCAAGTGGCTCGTCAAGGAAGGCGACCTCATCAAGCCCGGCACCATGCTGTGCAGCGTGGAGACCGACAAGACCACGGTGGACTACGAGAGCCTGGACGAAGGCTACCTCCGCAAGATCCTGGTCCCCTCCGGGAGCCCGGCCAAGGTCAACCAGCTCATCGCCATCCTCACGGATGAGAAGGACGAGGACTTCTCCGCCTACCTGGAGAAGGCCCTGAAGAAGAGCCAGGACGCCCTGGCCGCCAAGGGCGCCCCCGTGGCCGCCACGGCTCCGGCAGCTGCAGCCCCAGCCCAGGCCTCCGTTTCCGCCCTGTCCAACGGCGCACCCCGGTCGGCCGCTCCCGCGGCCACGGCCGTGGCCGAAAAGCCGGCTTCCGCCGGCGCCGCCGACGGCCGGGTGAAGGTCTCCCCTCTCGCCCGAAAGATGGCCGAGGAGGCCGGCATTCCCCTGCAGGCCCTCACGGGTTCGGGCCCCATGGGCCGCATCGTGAAGCGCGACGTCGAGGGCTATACCCCGCCTCCCGTCGACAAGGTCAAGTCCGCCGCGGACGCCGTCGGCAAGAAGGTCTCCGAGGCCCTGGTCCAGCGCCCCCTGTTCGGGTCCCTGGCCCAGATCGCCCCCACCCAGGACGTCGTCCTCAACATGATGCGCAAGACCATCGGACGCCGGCTGCTGGAATCCTCCCAGAGCATGCCGGTGTTCTACGTCACCTCCAAGATCCAGGTCGACACCCTGAACACCTTGCGGGAGCACCTGAACCGCGTCCCCGGCTACAAGGTCAGCGTCAACGACCTGATCGTGAAGGCCACAGCCTTCGCGCTGCGCCAGCTGCCCACGGTCAACTCCTCCTTCCACGGGGACTTCATCCGGCAGAACGCCAACATCGACATCTGCGTGGCGGTGTCCATCGACGGGGGCCTCATCACCCCCATCGTCCGCAACGTCGATCAGAAGGGCCTGGGGCTCATCTCCAAGGAGATCAAGGAGCTCGTCGCCAAGGCCAAGGCCGGCAAGCTGGCCCCGGAGGAATACCAGGGCGGCACCTTCACCATCTCCAACCTGGGCATGTACGGCGTGGACGAGTTCACCGCCATCATCAATCCGCCCCAGGCCGCCATCCTGGCGGTGGGAGGCATCCAGAGCGAGCTGTACAAGGACGGCGAGGCCATCAAGGAGCGCAATGTCATGAAGGTGACCTTGAGCTCCGATCACCGCGTCATCGACGGCGCCCTGGCCGCCCAATTCCTTTCGGCATTGAAGTCGATCCTCGAGAATCCCGTCAGCCTGATGCTGTAAGCGCAAGGCCTGCGGCCGGTTTCGCAACCCCGGTGTCCTTCAGGGAACCGGGGTTTTTCGTTTTTTGTTTTTCGTTTTTCGATTCGCCGTAGTCCTTTCTTCGCGGCGCCCTGCGGGCGCCCAGCGCGAAAAACGGAAAACAAAAAACGAAAAACCTCTTCCTTTCCTCCACCTACCCCCTTTTTCTACTATTGCACCATATCCCATTTATTGGAGTCCCTGTGGAATCTTCTTACGACATCGCGGTAATCGGCAGCGGGCCGGGCGGTTATGTGGCCGCCATCAAGGGCGCCCAGGCCGGCAGGAAAGTGGTCCTCATCGAGAAATCGGAGCTCGGGGGCATCTGCCTCAACTGGGGCTGCATCCCCACCAAGGCCCTGCTCAAGAGCGCCGAGGTGCACGGCTATCTCCAGCATGCCGCGGACTTCGGCCTCACCGCCAAGGACGTGGGCGTGGACTATCCCAAGGTCATCGCCCGCTCGCGGGACGTGGCCAAGCAGAACAGCAACGGCGTGCAATACCTGATGAAGAAGAACAAGATAGAGGTGGCCGCCGGCACCGCCAAGCTGGTGGCCAAGGGCCTCATCGAATTGGTGGACGCCGCCGGCGCCCGCCGGAACATCAAGGCCGAGAACATCATCCTCGCCACGGGCGCTTCGGCCCGCAGCTTCCCCCAATACCCTATCGACGGCGCCAATTTCATCACCTACCGCCATGCCTTGGAGCTCAAGGACATCCCGAAGAAGCTGCTCGTCATCGGCGCCGGCGCCATCGGCGTCGAGTTCGCGTATTAC
>CBILQL010000779.1:0-2425 GCA_966238865.1 uncultured bacterium | reverse complement strand
TAACAGCCGCGGACCATCCGGCGACCAGGGCGGACTCCAAGTCCGCCCTTTTTTTATTACATACTTGGACCGTATTCGCGGCTCATGGTATCCTGAAGAACCGAAGCCATCCTCGCTGGCCATCCTTGGAGGCACGCATGCGAATTTTCCCGCGCAAAACCTGGGTACTGCCCTGGGTGCTCGCTTTCGCGGCCAGCCACCATCTCGCCGCCCAGGGCGCAGCCACCTGGGTCCCTACCAATGGGCAGTCCGCATACTTCCAGCCGAACTTCCTGAAGGGAGATCGGGGCGCGCTCTTTGCCGTGGACCAATCGGGGGCCTCGGAGCGACGGCTTCGCCGCTCCGACGACCTGGGCGGCAATTGGACTCCGGTCGGCCCCCCTTTCCCTTCCCAGGCCAATGTAGGGGCCATGGAAATCCAGGATTCGCGGATCTTCCTGATGACATGGGGTGATGGGGTATGGCGGCTGTCCAGTCCGGAGGACACCGCCTGGGTACGGGTCAATGACGGGCTGCGAAACCTCGATAGCCTCAATCACATGGCCCTCGGCGGATCCGCCCTGCTGATCGCCGCCGAGTACGGTTTTCTTTCCTGGTCCCCGGCCGATTCCCGATGGATTCAGGCCGGAGGCGCGATATGGGGAAACCAGGGCCTGGGAATGCGCAACATAGCCGCTGTGGAAACCTCGTTATTCGCGACGGCGACGGATGGTTTCCTCTACCGCGGATCGCCTGCGGGAACGGGTTGGACATGGTCGAAGCTTCCCTTCCGGGGCG
This sequence comes from uncultured bacterium, assembly GCA_966238865.1. GTDB lineage: Bacteria > Fibrobacterota > Fibrobacteria > UBA11236 > UBA11236 > CBILQL01. The sequence goes on along the minus strand of CBILQL010000779.1, from coordinate 1,648 downwards.
GCAAATCGATTGTCCGCAAGGGCCGTTTCCTCTTCGCGGTCGGGAGCACCCCGAGCGATTCGGATGCCTTCGTGTTCCGCACCGGGGATGACGGGATCACATGGCAGGCGAAGGCGGCGGATCTTCCCGCCTCCGAACCCTTGTCCGGCGGACCCGTTCTTATGGCAAGGGTGGGAAACGCGCTGTTCGTCTCCTTCCATGACGCAGACGCCTTCTTCCTATCCACGGACGACGGGGAGACGTGGGCTCCATTCGCGGGCGGTCCGGGAAATCGCCCCCTGTACATCGAAGTCCTGGAGGCCGTGGGGAGCGAACTGCTCGCCATGTCTGACGAGGGCCTGTACCGGTTGTCCACGGGGTTCTCCTCGGTTCGACGCACTACGGGAAGGGAAAGCCGCCGCTTCCGCCTTCGGAATGGCTCCCGCACCCTCCAGTACCGGTTCGAAGCGCCGGGATGGGCGCGACTCAATCTGTATACGGCCGCTGGCCGGTTGGAGTTCCCGGTCTTCCAGGGTCTTCAGCCAGGGGGAACCAGCGCGTTCAGCTTGGCGTCCCGCATCCGGCCGGGCACCTACCTGCTTCGGATGGAAGCGCAGCACGCGGAGAGGAGCCACGTGCTGCGGATCGAGTGAGCCTGGACGAGCGCTTCAATTGGACTGTGAGATTCCTCATCGTCACGCTCGTCAGATTCGGAGAATCGAAATCGCCGACTTGCTTACCTGGCCGCCAACGGCGTCACCAACCTCTTTCTCCAGGTCGAGCAGGGTATGGGCCATGAAAGGGAGAACTGGAACCGCCAACTCCACCATTTCGCCCAGCGAATCTTCAAGGTCGCCGCCAAGCAGGAGATCGGCCAGGCCTCACCGACATCCATCGCAACCCTTGCGCCGAACCGCGAGGGGCGGACGGCGACCCGGTACCTGGTCAGGATCGATGGCCGGACTGTGATGCATCGACCCGCCCCCCTGCTTGTCGGACCGACGATCCAGCCGTAATTCAAAGTGCCCGGCCTTGCCCTTGCGGCCGGTTTCCAGGATGGGGACGGCCAAGGGTCGAGGCTCCGGCGCGTCCGGGGCGAAAATGCCTGGATTCCATGCGAGCCGGGACGCATCCGTTTACGTCACTGGCCGCAAGATGTACCTTGCATCCCAGATGCTTCGGTCCGTTTCTGCGGTCATCCTCGTATGGTTCATGTGCCTGCAGGGCCGTGTTTGCGCCAAGGACTCCGGCGCCATCCCTGCGTCCCCGCCGCAATCCCTCGACCAGAAGGCCATCCACCTGGCCTATATCGAAGGTGAATTCGAAAGCGTGGTCAACGCCATCGAATCCTTCACGAAGGCCAACAGGACGTACAGCCGCAGCGATAGCGTATTCATCGCGAAGCATCTGGCGGTCATCTACACGGCCAATCCCGATACGCGGGAAAAAGGCAAGAATTACATGTTCCGGCTCCTGGACCTCCTTCCTTCCGCCAAGATCGTGGACATGTTCGTCAGCGACGAAATCGACCGGATTTTCGAAAAGGTCAGGGAGGAATACGTCGTCAGGCAGGAGTCCCTAGGGTTCGGCGCGCCTACGAAACTGGAGTCGAACCGATACGCGATCGAAAAGCTGAGCGCGAAGGACCCCCTCAAGGCCGGCCAGAACC
>CBILQL010000778.1:0-2433 GCA_966238865.1 uncultured bacterium | reverse complement strand
CGGAGCACGCGGGACCGTCGGCGGAACCCGCGCCGGCTTCCGCCATGGGCATCGCGGAAATGGCCGAGCACGTGCGGAAGGAGGAAATGCTCCGGTTCCCGCGCGCCCTGGAGCAGGAGGGGCAAGGTTCCGCCAGGCGGTGATGGCGCGGATATTGCTGATGGCACGTCCATCCCGTCACTCGCAGGTTGCGGTGACATACAAGGAGCGTTGAATGCGGAAGGTTTTGCCGGGAATATTGGTTTTCGCGGCCGCGGCGGCATGCGCCGACGGCAAGCAGGCCGCTGCCAAAAAGGCGGCGCTGATCGAGGCGGGCCGCAGCGTGTACGAAACCAATTGCGCGGCCTGCCACGGGCCTTCCGGCCAGGGGGACGGCGCCGCGGCCGCGGCCCTGGATCCCAAGCCCAGGAATCTCACCGATGCCGCCTACATGAAGACCCGGTCCGCGGAAACCCTGCGGAAGGTGATCGCCGAGGGCGGCCAGAGCGTCGGACTTTCGCCGGTGATGGTCGGATGGCAGGCGACCCTGTCCGCGGACCAGATCGACGCCGTGCTCGCCTATGTCCAGTCCCTGGGCGCGGCGAAGAAGGCCAAGGCGGCCAAGTAGCCGCGGCTCCCGGGCCGGGTGGCAGCCGATGCAGGACAGCATGATACCGATCCAGGAGGCCGACGCGCTGTTGCGCCCCTTCCATCGCGCCCTGCCGCCCGCGCGCGTGCCGCTGGAGCGCGCCTTCGGCCTCACGCTGCGGGAGGATATCCGTTCCGATCGCCCCTACCCGCCCCTCGATCGGGTCTGCATGGACGGCGTGGCCATCAACCAGGAGGCCTGGAGGCAGGGGGTGCGCCGTTTCCGGGTGGAGGGCATGGCCAAGGTCGGCAAGCCGCGGAAAATCCTGGCCGAATCCGGATCCTGCTTCGAGGTCGCGACCGGGGCGCCCTGCCCGGAAGGCGCCGACTCGGTCATCCCCTATGAGAAGCTGACCCTGGAGGACGGCAGGGCCGAGGTCCGGGAAGGGACGGTCTTCCGCGCCGGACAGAACGTGTGCACGGCAGGCGCCGATTGCACGGCGGGGGCCGTCCTCGTCCGGGCGGGATCCTGCCTGACCCCGCCCTGCATCGGCGCCGCCGCCTCGGCGGGTCATGCCCGCGTCCTCGTCACCCCCCTTCCCAGGCTGGCGCTCCTGGGGACCGGCGACGAGCTGGTCGACGTGGAGGAGATCCCCAAGCCCTGGCAGCTCAGGCGCTCGAACACCGCGGCCCTGGGGGCGCTGTTCGCTGGCCTCGCGGAAATCCGCTGCCTGCATTGCGGCGACGCGCCGGCCGACCTGGCGCTGGCCATCGGAGACGCCCTGGAGGATGCGGACCTGGTGGTCCTCACGGGCGGAGTCTCGGCCGGCCGCTACGACGCCGTGCCCGCCTCCCTCCGCGCCTGCGGGATCCGCGAGATCTTCCACAAGGTCGCCATCCGTCCCGGCAAGCCCGTGTGGTTCGGCGCCGCCGGGGAGCGGCCCGTATTCGCCCTGCCCGGCAACCCGGTCGCCGCCCTCATCTGCGCGCGGCGCTTCGTGCTTCCCATGCTGTCCGTGATGGCGGGCCTGCGCGCGCCCACGCGGCGGAAGGTGCGCCTCGGCGCCGACTCGCCGGGTTCGGGCCTGCTCACCCATTTCGTCCCCGTGCGGCTGGAAGGCCACGAGCGCGGGCTTCCCGTCGCCTACCCCGTTTCCATGCACGGTTCCGGGGATTTCGCCGGCCTCGTCGCCTCGGACGGGTTCGTGGAGGCGCCCGGCGACGAGGACTCCAGCCGCATCGGACGCCCGCTTCCCTTCCACCCCTGGATCGCGGGGAGATCGGCGCCGGCATGAGCTCCATATCAGTCCAGGTCGAGTATTACGCGCTCTTCAAGGCCTGCGCGGGCAAGGGCTCGGAGGAGATCCTCCTCGAGGACGGCGATCCGGCCCGGCTGTACGACACCCTGCGCGCGCGCTACCGCTTCCCCCTGCATCGCAGCCTGGTGCACCTGGCGGTCAACGATGCCTATGCCCGGTGGGAGGATCCGCTGCGCCCCGGCGACCGGGTCGTCTTCGTGCCGCCGGTTTCCGGAGGTTGAGGATGTTCCTGATTTCCCCCATTCCCATCGACGTGCCCCACTGTCAAAGCCTGCTCGGGGACCCGGGCAGCGGCGCCCTGGTCTGCTTCGAAGGGCGCGTGCGCGACCATCACGAGGGCAGGCGCGTGCTCGGCCTGGACTACGAGGCCTACGAGAAGCTCGCCCTCACGGAAGGCAACCGCATCCTGCAATCGATCCAGTGGAAGTTCGGCCTGCGGCAGATGCTCTGCGTGCACCGCACCGGGCCGCTCCGGGTCGGGGAGACGGCCATCTGGATGGGAGCCTGCTCCGAGCACAGGGACGCCGCCTTCGCAGGGGTGGCGCGG
>CBILQL010000777.1:0-2441 GCA_966238865.1 uncultured bacterium | reverse complement strand
ACACGGAGGTTGCGCGGGAGCGCTTGCATGAAAGGCCTCGGGACTGCTGGTGGACAAGGACCACCGCCTCTTCCTGGACGGCGAGCTGCGGGACTCGGCACAGGTCGCGGACCACCTGAAGGTGGCCGTGGCCGCGGACGAGGAGCACCAGGTGCTCATCGGCGCCGACCAGGACCTCCCGTACCGCGAGGTGGTGGGGGTCATCGACCTCATCCGCGGCGCGGGGGTGCGCAAGTACGCGCTCCGGGTCACGAGGGCCGGCACATGATCCGGACACCGCCCATCCTCCCGCGGCGGACCCCCGAGGAGCCGCCTACCCGGGAGGAACCGCAGACCCCGGCGACGCCGACCCGCGAGGAAACGCCGTCCCGGCCCCTGGTGCTGCACCTGCCGGAGCGCAGGCGGCCGGAAGGCCTCGATCTCTCCCTGACCGGAGGCGCGCTCCTCCTGGCGGGCCTCGCCTTCTACCTGGCCGCCCAGCTTCCCGCCCCGAAGCCTCCCGTGGAGGAGACCCTGGAGATGGTGGAGGAGGCGCCGCCCCCGAAGCCTCCCGAGGTGATCGAGGAGCCGCCCAAGCCGCCGGAGCCCCCGGCGGAGCGGACCCCACCGCCTGCGGTTCCCGTGGAAGCGCCGCCTCCGGTCTTCGGCCTCCAGGAGGACGAGACCTCCGAGGCCGGCGACATGGCGGCGGCCACGGGCAATACCCTGGCGGTGAAGGCCGACAGCGTGGTCCGGCCCGCGCCTCCGCCCCTGGCCCCGGCGCCCGTGGAGCTCGACCGCCCGCCCGGTTTCCTCCGGCAGGTGATGGCCGAGTATCCCGAATGGGCCCAGGAACAGGGCGTGGAGGCCAAGGTGCTCCTCTGGGTCACCATCGACGCCGAAGGCCGGGCGACCGGGGCCGCGGTGAAGCGGGGCGCGGGCCAGGACTTCGACGCGGAGGCCCTCCGGGCGGCGCGGGCGAGCCTGTTCCAGCCCCTGGTGCGCGACGGCGCCAAGGTGCCGAGCCGTTTCGTGGTGACATACGACTTCAAACTCGAGTAACGATTCAAGCAGACAGCAGAAGGAGACAGGACATGGAAACGATGAACAGGAAATCAGGCATGCAGAAGGTCCGGCTTGGGCTGGCAATCGCCCTGGCGCTCTTTGGAATCCACTCCGCCGCGTCCGCGGCGGAAAACCGCACCGGCTGGGAACTCAGCATGACTCCCGTGCTGGTCGCGGCCAAGGATGGATACGACATGGGAGGAGGCGCTGACCCGGAGCTGCGGTATACCCGCGATATGGGAGATTCCCGCCTGAGCGCGGGGTGGCGCGTGGGCGTCTACTATGCGCGCAACCGGGTGGGGATCACCGCCACCCCCACCTTGCGGCTCACCGTGCCGGTGGGTGCCTTCGAACCCTACGTCGCCATGGGCATGGGGTACGGCTGGATCCCGGAAACGGAGGAGGAAGGCATGGCGACCCTGTCCCGCGCCGGCTTCACGTACCGCTTCAGCCGCCGCTTCACCGTCGGCCTGGAGGGCACGGCGCAGCGGATCGACGGAACGGAGTTCTCGTTCCCCTCCCTCGGATCGATGGTGTCCGTCGACCTGTGAACGCGAACCCTTCACCTTCAACCGCAAAGAGAGCAGTGAATACCATGGAAACCTCCCGATTCAAAGCCTACAAGGTGCCGGCGCTGCTGGTCGCCTTCAGTCTCATCCCCGTCCTGGGCGGCATGGCCCGGCTGCACGGCCTGGCGGGCGACGGCCCGGTCACGCCGGAGAATGCCCGCTTCGCCGCCTCGCCGATCCCCATCCTGATCCACATCGTCACCGTCACGGTGTATTCCCTCCTGGGCGCCTTCCAGTTCTCCCGCGGGCTGCGCCTCCGCTGGCCCGCCTGGCACCGGGCCGCCGGCAAGGTCCTCATGTTCAGCGGGCTGCTGGCGGCGCTTACGGGGCTGTGGATGACGCTCGCCTACGCGATTCCCGCGCCCATGCAGGGGCCGCTCCTCTTCTGGGTGCGGCTGGCGGTCGGTTCGGGCATGGCGGCGGCCCTGGTGCTGGGATGGCGGAGCATCCTGCGCCGGGACATCCCCGGGCACGAGGCGTGGATGATCCGGGCCTATGCCCTGGGGCAGGGGGCGGGGACGCAGGCGGTGCTCATGCTGCCCTTGATCCTGGCCTCGGGGGAATTCCTGGGCACGAAACGGGACATCGTCATGTCCGCCGCCTGGGCGCTGAACCTGGCCGTCGCGGAGGGGATCATCCGGCGCCGCGCGCGGGCCTCCGCGCCGTCGCCGGCAATCGTCACTCCGTCGCCGGCGAAGGTCAGGCCGCGGATCGGAACGATGTCATCGTGAGGGAGCCCCCCACCGCCTTGTCGTTGAACAGCACCGGCGTCTCGCCCTTCTCCAGGGCCCCCAGGGCGTACAACATCGGGTAATAGTGGTCCGGCGT
>CBILQL010000776.1:0-2443 GCA_966238865.1 uncultured bacterium | reverse complement strand
GGCTGCGGCTTCGATCCCGGCGTGACCAACATCTTCTGCGCCCATGCCCAGAAGAACCGCTTCGACGAGATCCACACCGTGGACATCATCGACTGCAACGCCGGCAACCACGGCCATCCCTTCGCCACCAACTTCAACCCGGAGATCAACATCCGGGAGGTCACCGCCAAGGGCAAATACTGGGAGAAGGGCCAGTGGATCGAGACCGAACCCATGGCCGTCCACAAGACCTTCGACGCCCCGGAGCTTGGGCCGATGGAAATCTACCTGATGTACCACGAGGAGCTGGAAAGCCTCTGCCGGAACCTGAAGGGCCTGCAGCGCATCCGCTTCTGGATGAGCTTCTCCCAGAACTACCTCACCCATCTGCGGGTGCTGGAGAACGTGGGGATGACCGGCATCAAGCCCGTCGACTTCCAGGGGCAGAAGATCGTCCCCCTGCAATTCCTCAAGGCCCTGCTGCCGGACCCGGCCAGCCTGGGTCCGCGCACCAAGGGCAAGACCAACATCGGCTGCGTGATCGAGGGCGTCAAGGACGGGAAGCCGAAGAAGCTGTACGTCTACAACGTCTGCGATCACGAGGAAGCCTACCGGGAGACCGACAACCAGGCCATCTCCTACACCACCGGCGTGCCCGCCTTCATCGGGGCCATGATGATGCTCCAGGGCAAGTGGAAGGGCCAGGGCGTGTTCAACGTGGAGCAGCTCAACCCCGATCCCTTCATGGACGAGCTGCTGGTGCGCGGCCTGCCCTGGATTGAAGACGTAGAGTTCGAGGGCTGACGCGCCTTGGAAACCGCCGTGCCGCTCGACATTTCGCAGGTCCAGACTCCGGCCTACGTGCTGGAGGAAACCGCCCTCAAGAAGAACCTCGCCCTGCTGGACCGGGTCCAGAAGGAGAGCGGGGCGAAGATCATCCTGGCCTTGAAGGGGTTCGCGTTCTGGGGGGCCTTCCCCTGGGTGCGCGAGGTGCTGCACGGGGCCACCGCCAGCTCGCTGAACGAGGCGCGGCTGGCCCGCGAAGAGATGGGCAAGGAGGTCCACACCTACTCGGTGGCCTTCACCGACCGGGAGTTCCCGGAAATCCTGAAGATCTCCGATCACGTGGTCTTCAACTCCTTCAGCCAGTGGCGGCGCTTCCGGGAGCAGGGCCTCAAGGCCGGGAAGGTCAGCTTCGGCATCCGCGTGAACCCGGGCCACAGCGAGGTCAAGACCCCGCTCTACGATCCCTGCTATCCCGGCTCGCGCCTGGGCGTCATCCGCGAGGAGTTCCGGCCGGACGAGCTGGACGGCATCGAGGGCCTGCACTTCCACGCCCATTGCGGCAACAACTCCGATACCCTGGAGCGCGTGGTCAAGAGCTTCGAGTCGCTCTACGGCGAGTTCATCCCGCGCATGAAGTGGGTGAACTTCGGCGGCGGGCACCACATCACCAAGGCCGGGTACGACGTGGAGCGCCTGATCAAGGTGGTGAAGGACTTCAAGGCCCGCTGGCACGTCGAGGTCTACATCGAGCCCGGCGAGGCGGTGGGCTGGCGCACGGGGCCGCTGGTGGCCTCCGTGGTCGACATCGTCCATAACCGGATGGACATCGCCATCCTGGACGTCTCGGCCACCGCCCACATGCCCGACACCCTGGAAATGCCCTACCGCCCGGAGGTCCGCGGCGCGGACGAGGCGGGCGTGCTGGCCCATACCTACCGCCTCGGGGGGCTCACCTGCCTGGCTGGCGACGTGATCGGGGACTACAGCTTCGAACGGCCCCTGGCCGTCGGGGACAAGCTGGTGTTCGAGGACATGATCCACTACACCATCGTCAAGAACACCACCTTCAACGGCGTGCCGCTGCCGTCGCTGTGCATCTGGACCAAGGAGGGGACGCTCCAGGTGAAGCGGGAATTCGGCTACGAGAGCTACAAGCTGCGGAACGGCTGACGGTCGCGGACCTTCGCGTCCAATTCCCTGGGCGCGATGATGGCCTGGATCAGGTCTTCGCTTTCCCGCGCCGCCCATGCGGCCGGGAAGGACGCGCCTTTCCGGAGCCATTCCGCGATCAGGGCCAGCACCGCGGCGGCGGCGACCTCGGCGCGCAGTTCCGCCAGGGCGCGCTGCCCGCGGGGCTTGTGCATCCGGAGGATGTTGCGCTTGAAGATGTCCCGGAGCAGGCGGGAAACCTTGTTTCCCGGCCCTTCCGAAAGGATGGAGAGCACGAGGGCGCGGTGCTCCTCCAGGTGGCGGTAGAACGGGAGGAACTCGATCCGGTCCCCGCCGTCCTCCAGGACCAGGTTCCGGATGTTGTCGTGCCCCCAGAGCATGAGCTGCTCCTTGTTCTCGAAATGGAGATAGAAGGTGGAGCGCCCCACGCCCGATCGATCCAGGATGTCCCGGATGGAGACCGCGTCGTAACCCTTCTCCAGGATGAGGGCGGTCAGGGCCTCCGATA
>CBILQL010000775.1:0-2446 GCA_966238865.1 uncultured bacterium | reverse complement strand
ATCCGGGCGACACCGCCTCCGAAAGCCGGTGGATGGCGTACGTGGCGCTGGGCGAGGCGCACCCCACCCGCGACTATTTCCGCGCCCTCCCGAAGGCGTGGATCCTCGGGGAGAACTCCGCCTGGGGCTCGGCGGTCCTCGACCAGGCGCAGGCCGGCTGGACGGCGTTCTTCGTGGAGCGCGTCATCGCCCCCCTCTGGGAACGCGGCTACCGGGGGTTCTTCCTCGACGCCCTGGATTCCTACGAGCTGCACGTCAAGTCGCCGGAGGGGAGGGAGCGCCAGGCCCAAGGGCTGGTGGCCGTGATCAAGCAGGTCCGGAAGGCCTATCCCGGGGCGCGCCTGGTCCTGAACCGGGGCTTCGGCATCCTGCCCCGGGTGCATGAGGACATCTACGCGGTGGCCTTCGAATCCCTGTTCCGCGGCTGGAACGCGGGCGCGAGCCGTTACGTCGAGGTGACGGAGGAGGACCGGTTCTACCTCCTGGACAAGGCGGGGGAGATCATCCGCAAATACGGCCTGCCCGTCATCGCCATCGACTACGCCCCGGCGGACGATCGGGCGCTGATGCGCAGCACCGCCGAGCGCATCCGGAACGTGGGCCTGGTGCCCTGGGTCACCACCCCGGGCCTCGACGTCGTCGGCGTGGGGGCCGTGGACCCGGTGCCCCGGAAGATCCTCATGCTCTACGACGGGGCCGACGGCTACGGGCTCGACGAGCTGGCCATCCACCGCAACGCGGATCCGGTCCTCACCCACCTGGGATACGTCCCGGAGCACCGCGACATCCGCCGCCCGCCGCCGGACTTCCCGCTGCCGGGCCGGTACGCCGGGATCCTGTGCTGGCTGCCCCCGGGCCACGCCCCGGTGAGCCAGGCCATGAACGCCTGGCTGGTGGCCCAATCCGCTCTGGGGATCAAGGTGGTCTTCTGGGGCGCGCCGCCTTTCCCCCTGTCCGGCCCCCATGCCCAGGCCTTCGGGCTGAAGGCCGGGCGGGCGGCGGTCCGGGACACCGCCGTGCGGGTGGTGCACGCCGATCCGGTGATGCGCTTCGAGATGGAGCCGCTGCCGGACGCGCGCGCCTTCCGGCCCCTGCGCCTCGCCGCGGGGAGGCCCCTGCTCCGGATCGCCGGGTCCCGGGACACCATGACCGCGGCCGCCTATACCCCCTGGGGAGGCTACGTGCTCTACCCCTTCCTCATCCGGACCCTGCCGGTCAAGCGGCTGGAGCGCTGGGTGGCGCAGCCGATGGAGTTCCTGGCGGAGGCGCTCCGGCTCCCCGCGCTGCCCGCACCGGACGTCACCACCGAGAACGGCGCCCGCCTGCTCATGGTCCACGTGGACGGCGACGGCTTCGCGAACCAGGCCGAGTGGGTGCCGCATCCCTTCGCCGGCGAGGTGCTGGAGAAGGAGATCCTGGCCCGGTACCCGTTCGCCACCACCTTCTCCGTCATCGAGGCGGAGGTGGCCCCCCACGGCATCTATCCGCAGCACAGCGACAGGCTCATGCCCGTCGCCCGGCGGATCCTGGCCCTGCCGCACGTGGAGATCGCCAGCCATTCCTATACGCACCCCTTCCATTGGGGCAAGTTCGCGCGCGGCGGCAAGGAGGGGCGGGGGAACCACCTCGACGTCAAGGGCTTCCGCTTCGGTCCCGATCTCATGGAACGCGAGGTCGTCGGCTCCATCGCGTTCATCGAGCGGGAGCTCGCGCCCCCGGGCAAGCCCTGCAAGGTCTTCCTCTGGACGGGGAGCTGCAACCCCGACGCCCGCACCGTCGGCCTGGCCTACGCCGCGGGCGTGGCGAACATGAACGGGGGCGAGACGCTGATCACGTCCTCCAGCGACAGCTGGACCGGCATCGCCCCCATCGGCATCGACAAGGGCGGCCATTACCAGGTGTACGCCCCCAACCAGAACGAGAACATGTACACCAACGAGTGGACGGGTCCGTTCTACGGGTACGAGAACGTGATCCAGACCTTCGAGCGCACGGACAGGCCCATCCGCTTCAAGCCCGTGGACATCTACTACCACTCCTACTCGGGCTCCAAGCAGGCCTCCCTGCGGGCGCTCCGCAAGGTCTACGACTGGGCCATGGCGCGCGATCTGTTCAACATCCACGTGTCCGAGTACGCCGCCAAGGTGCTGGACTTCCAGGGGATGTCGGTGGCCCGGGACGGAGAGGCCTGGGTGGTGCGGGGAACGGGCGCCCTGCGGCAGCTGCGGCTGCCGGCGTCCCTCGGATATCCCGACCTGGCGCGCTCCCGGGGCGTGGCCGGCTTCGCCGACGAGGGCGCCGCGCGGTACGTCCACATGTCGGAACCCGCCTGCCGGCTGGTCCTGTCGCCGCGGAAGCCGGACCGCCCCTACCTTGCGATGGCCAACGGCGCGCTGTCCGGCTGGAGTTCCGAGCCCCGCCGCCTGGCCATGACCCTCGAGGGGCG
>CBILQL010000774.1:0-2456 GCA_966238865.1 uncultured bacterium | reverse complement strand
CATCACCCTGGGCCTCGGACAGGTGTACCAACTGGGTTGCGCGGCGGGCGGCGAAGGCCATGAGCGCCAGGATTGTCCGCAGCCCCGCTTTGGGCGCCCGGACGCGCCCGGGATCGGGCGCCGGAGATCCATCCCCCTGCATGCCCCGAAAAGTAGAATTTTGCGGGGATGGCCGCCGTATTTCGCCATGCTGCCGGCGCGAGATGCTCAGGCTGACTTCTTTCCCCGGCCAGGTAGCGGCTTGCCCGGCGGCGGCCGGCCCGCGGCCGGTCGGCGGCTACGCCTCCTTGGCCCGCTTGCGCGAGTTCTCGTCCAGGAACACCTTGCGGACGCGGATGTTCTTGGGGGTGATTTCCAGGCATTCGTCGTCGTTGATGAATTCCAGCGCCTCTTCCAGCGAGAGCTGGCGGTGGGGCGTGAGCACCGTGGCCTCGTCCGAGGAGGTGGTGCGCATGTTGGTGAGCTGCTTGCCCTTGTTCACGTTGATGACCAGGTCGTCGTCGCGGGAGTTCTCGCCCACGATCATGCCCGGGTAGACGTCCACGCCGGCGCCGATGAACATGGTGCCGCGTTCCTCGAGCTTCCAGAGGGCGTAGGCGACGCTCTGTCCCTGCTCCTTGGAGATGAGGGCGCCGGTGGGGCGCTGCTCGATGTGGCCCTTGGCGGGCTCGTAGCCCTTGAAGATCTGCTGGAACACGGCGTAGCCCTTGCTGGCGGACAGCAGGCGGCTGCGCAGGCCGATGAGGCCGCGGGCGGGGATGTCGTACTCCAGGCGCACCTGGGTGCCCTCCAGCTGCATGTTCTTCATCTCGCCCTTGCGGCGGTTCACCTCGTCGATGACCACGCCGCTATAGGTTTCCGGGACGTCGATGGTGATGGTCTCGATGGGCTCCATGGTCACCCCGTCCTCCTCGTAGGTGATGACGCGGGGGCGGCCCACGGTGAACTCGTAGCTCTCGCGGCGCATCTTCTCGATGAGCACGGAGAGGTGGAGCACGCCGCGGCCGGAGACGACGTAGGCGCCGGACTCGGACTTGACCACCTTGTAGGCCACGTCGGCGACGGCCTCGCGCTCCAGGCGGTCGGCCAGGTGGTTGGAGGTGAGGAATCGCCCGCCGTCCTTGCCGCAGAAGGGCGAATCGTTGACGGAGAACTGCATGGAGATGGTGGGCGGATCCACCTTGATGCGGGGGAGCGGCGTCGGGTTCTCCTCGCCGGAGATGGTGTCGCCGAGGGTGAAGTCCGGGATGCCGCACAGGCAGACGATCTGCCCGGCGATGGCCTCGGGGATCTCCTTCAGCTTCACGCCCTCGGGGAAGAGGATCTTGGTGACGCGGGCCTTCTTGATCTGCCCGGCCTCGTTGATGTGGGACACCGTCTGGTTCACCTTGAGGCTGCCCTGGCGCAGGCGTCCCACGGCCATGCGGCCCAGGAAGTCCTGGTAGTCGAGGCTGGTCACCTGCATGAGCGGCACCGGCGAATCGCCGACCTTGGGGGCCGGTATGCGGTTCACGATCAGCTCGAACAGGGGCAGGAAGTTGGAGTCGGCGTCGGTCATCTCCCGGCGGCACGTGCCGTTGCGGCCGGAGGCGAAGATGTGGCCGAAGTCGAGCTGCTCCTCGCTGGCCCCGAGGTCCACGAACAGGTCGAAGACCTTGTCCAGGGCCTTGTGGGGATCGCAGCCGGGGCGGTCGATCTTGTTGATGACCACGGCCAAGGTGAGGCCCATCTCCAGGGCCTTCTTGGTGACGAAGCGGGTCTGGGCCATGGGCCCTTCCCAGGCGTCGACGATGAGCAGGGCGCCGTCCACGGTGCCGAGCACGCGCTCCACCTGGCCGCCGAAATCGGCGTGCCCGGGAGTGTCCACGATGTTGATGAGATAGTCCTTGTAGTTCACCGAAGCGTTCTTGGACAGGATGGTGATGCCGCGCTCACGCTCCTGGTCGTTGCTGTCCATCACGCGCTCGGTCATGACCGAGCCTTCGCGGAATACGCCGCTCTGGCGCAGAAGGCCGTCGACGAGGGTGGTCTTGCCATGGTCCACGTGGGCGATGATGGCGATGTTGCGGATTTGCGAGCTTTTCATGGGGCGACTCCGGGAAGCACCCGGCATGGGGCTTGGTCGGAAGAAAGGTTTTTTGCCGGTTGACGGGGCCCTGGGGCACTGGGCCAAAAGCCCAAGGATGATACCATTCCCAAAACGGCGGTGCAAATAAGACCAAAAAACGCCGATTTTGTCAAGCAACAAGGCGGATGGCAGCGTTTTACACAGCGAAACGCAACGATTCGCGGCGCCGGCCGTGGGCCGTCCACCAACGGAACTCAGCCTGATAGACCCCGGAGGGCAGGCTGGCCGCGTCCAGCTCGATGGGGATCAGGCGATGGGCGGAGCGCAGGACCAGGCGTCCGTCCAGGCCGAATAGCCCCGCGCCGCCAGCACGATCCCCGCCAGCGCA
>CBILQL010000773.1:0-2460 GCA_966238865.1 uncultured bacterium | reverse complement strand
CCGCGCCCTCCGGATCGAAGGCTGCCAAGGTGACCGCGCCGTAGTCCTGGTGACGGACATGGCCCGGTCCTTCCTTGCGGGAGCAGAGGAAGCAGAGGCCGGCCAGGATATGCGCCCCGCCCGCATGGGGAGCCACCACCCGCTCGGGATCCAGTCCGTTCTGCACCACCACCACCAGGCTGCCGGGCTTGACCAACGCCGGCAATGTGCCCGCCAGGGCACGGTTGTGGGTGGTCTTCCAGGCCAGCAGGATTACATCGCAAGGCGGCATGTCTCCGGGGCGCTCATAGGCCTGCACCCGGGGCAGGACGATATCGCCGCGGGGAGAATCCACCCGCAGCCCATGCTCGCGCACCCAGGCATAATCCGAGCGGAGCAGGAAATGGACCGGGAATCCCGCCTGCTGCAGGCAGGCGCCGTAGTAACCGCCTACGGCCCCGGTTCCGACGATGGCATAGCTCCGCATGATCGGCTCCGGCACGTTGACCCGGGAAAAGTAGCAACCGACCCGGCGGAGTACACTTTTCCGGAGAGGCGCCGTCCCCGGGCATCCACGCGTCCACCCCTATCGGGGCGTGTCTCGCCCTTCCCGAGGTCGGCATCCGTCCCGGGCCCGGCGGTTGGGCCCTCGGATGTCCTCGGCGCGGGTCCGAAAGGGACGATGGCCGTGGGTACAGTCGGTGCTGCCAGGCTGTTCAGGTATTCCTCCACATTGGTGAAGCCGTCGTTGTCGCGATCCAGGTTCCCGTCCGCGGGATTGGCCGGGTCGAGGTTCCGCGCCGTCTCCCAGGCGTCGGGCATGCCGTCCTTGTCCTCGTCGGCGGGCGGGGTGCCGCCCCTCACCTGCCCCGGGCCGGCCGGCGGGATTTCCGATTCATTTGCGACGGTCTTCCCCCCGGGTGCCGAAGGATTGCAATTCCGAAATCGGGAAGGCGTCCGCTTCGTCGCGCCGGAGGGAGGCCCCCGCGTTCGCGGCCACATGGGCATAGGCCTTCTCGGCCGTCATCACGGTCACCTTGGGATGACCGGGCGGCTGGGCCAGCCAATTCACGGTTCCGTACTTGGACTCCGGCAGCAGGGCGCCGTCCAGTTTGCGCCTCCTGAAGGGGGAAATGCCCAATTCGGCCTCCATTCGGCTGTTCAAGATTAGGCCGGATCCGGAAGGGAAAGTGGCATAATTGCGGCAGAACCAGGGCAAAAAGCTCTCGGAACCTTGGAATTTGGGCGCATTCAAGGTATTTTGTTCCGCGCCAGGGAAAACCGGGTTCCATCCCATTTCCCAAAAAGGAGTTTCGCCATGCCGCAGATTAAAGGGAAAAGGGTCGTCGTAACCCTGGAATGCACGGAGGCCCGCGCCGCCGGACTGCCGCCTTCCCGCTACATGACCACCAAGAACAAGAGCAAGCAGCCCGGACGGATCGAGAAGAAGAAGTACAATCCGTTCATGAAGAAGCACACGCTCCACCGCGAAGTGAAGTAGGAGGCTGCCGGGTTTCCGGCGGCATCCCCTCGCCATGGCCACGCTGTTCACGCGCATCATCCGGGGGGAAATCCCCTCCCAGAAGCTGCTCGAGGACGACCGTTTCCTGGCCTTCCTCGATATCCGCCCCATCAATCCCGGCCACGCCCTTGTGATACCCAAGCTCGAGGTCGATCAGCTCTTCGATCTCGAGACCGGGATGCTCGCCGCGATCCTGCCCTTCGCCCAGCAGGTGGCCAGGGCCCTCAAAGCCGCTGTGCCCTGCCGTCGCATAGGGGTGATGGTGGCCGGCTTCGAAGTGCCGCATGCCCATATCCATCTCGTCCCCATCCAGGGGGAAAGCGAGTTGAGCTTCGCCCGCGCCAAGCCCGCGACGCCGGAAGAACTGGCCGCCGTGGCCGATGCCATCCGGAAGCAGCTGCAATGATCCGCCCCAAGGCTTCGCGCACCGATAAGACTGCCCGCGCCGTAGTACCCCGGGACACCGCTGCTTCCGGGGACGCCGCCTCGCGTGACCTCGGCAGCGAAACCGCCGGCGGGTCCGCGGCGCAGGCCCATCTCGCCGACATGGTGCGCCGCCCGCGCCGCAACCGCCGCACCGCGTCCATCCGCGCCCTGGTGCGGGAAACCGTTCTGGAGCCGCGGCATTTCATCCTCCCCATGTTCGTCCAGGACGGCAAGGGCAAGCGCACGCCCATCCGTTCCATGCCCGGCGTGGACCGTTTCAGCCGCGATCTGCTGGTCAAGGAAGCCAAGCGCGCCTTCGCCCTGGGCATCCCCGCCGTGGCCTTGTTCCCGGCCCTGCCCGACAGCCTCAAGGACAAGCGGGCCACAGCCTCCGTCGACGATGACGGCCTGCTCCAGAACGCTGTGCGCGATCTCAAGGACAAGGTGCCGGACCTCCTGGTCATCACCGACGTGGCCATGGATCCCTACAGCAGCGACGGCCACGACGGACTGGTCGAGGCGGGCGAGATCCT
>CBILQL010000772.1:0-2464 GCA_966238865.1 uncultured bacterium | reverse complement strand
CCTGGTCCATGGCGTAGTTGTAGCCGTAATCGTTGCGGGGGCCCACGTAGGCGAAGCCGATTTTTGTCTCCGCGGACAAGGGCAGCGCCGCGAGGAGGAGGGCGGTGGAAACTGCGATTCAGGCGGAAAGCTGGTGGGCGGAAGAGGTTTTTCGTTTTCCGTTTTCCGTTTTTCGTTGGGAGGGAATCGACTCCGCCGATCGGGCCGCCGACACAGAGAGTCTTCCCCAACGAAAAACAAAAAACGAAAAACTTCCCAGGTTTCTTGGCAATAGGGATTGATGCATAGCCTGCTCCTTCGTGCGGGGGTTTCTCATCGGGACCTCGAGAATACGGCGCTCAGCCCCTGGGGCATGCCGCCCTCCCTGTTCGCCCGTATGGTGCTGATCACCAGCACCGCCAGCGAGGCCGCGTAGGGCAGGGTGTGCAGGAGATGGGACGAGACCGGCAGGCCCGCGGTCTGGAGCCGCAGGGTGAGGGCCTCGGCGCCGCCGAAGAGCAGGGCCGCGGGCAGCGCCAGGAAGGGGTTCCAGCGCGCCACGATCACGAGGCCGACGGCCACCAGGCCCCTCCCGGCGGTCATGCCTTCCACCCAGTTGCGGGTCAGGTCCACCGACAGGGAGGCGCCTCCCAGGCCGGAGAGCAGGCCCCCGGCCAGGATGCCAATCGTCCGGGTCCGCCGGATCTTGATGCCGAGGGCCAGGGCCGAGGCGGAGCTCTCCCCCACCGCCCGCCAGGCCAGTCCCGGCCGGGTGCGGTACATCCAGAATCCCAGGGCCGCCGAGGCCAGGAGGGCGAGGATCACCGTCGGAGTAACCTGCGAGAGTATCGTCCCGATCACGGGGACGCCGGCGAGGACGCCGACGGGGAGGGGGCCGAAGCCCTCGATTTTCTGGCCCACGTAGGGGATGCCGTAGAAGGCGCTCAGCCCGAAGCCCAGGAACCACACCGCCAGCCCGCTGGCGAACTGGTTGGCGCCGAGGCCCACGGCCAGCCCGGCATGGAGCAGGGACATCAGCATGCCCGCCGCGCAGCCGGCGATGAGGCCGGCCCAGGGACTTCCGGTGGCCAGGGCAGCCGCGAAGCCGGCCAGGGCGCCCACCAGCATCTGGCCTTCCACGCCCAGGTTGACCACCGCCACGCGCTGGGTGAGCACCTCGCCCAGGAGCACGAAGAGCAGGGGCGTGGAGGCCCGGAGCACCGAGACCAGGAAACCCCCGAGGGCGACGTCCCATTCAGACACCGGCCGCCTCCTCGCGGGAGAAGAGGCCGCCCACGCACAGCGCGCCGGCGAAGAGGATGCCCTGCAGCACCAGCGACGCCGAGGAGGGCAGGCCGGCCGTCATCTGCAAGGTGTCCGCGCTGGCCAGGAGGCCGCCCATCAGGAGCGACAGGGGGAGGATGCGGAGAAAATGCTGGCCCGCCATCCAGGCCACCAGGAAGCCCGCGAAGCCGGCGCCGTTGCTGATGCCGCTCTGCAGCCGCCCCTGGATGACCGAGGTCTCGCAGATGCCGGCGATGCCGGCCATCGCGCCTCCCACCACGGCCACGATCAGCGCCTGCCGCTTGAAGCTCAGCCCCACGCCTTCGGCCACCCTGCGGTTGCTGCGCAGGACCCGGAGGGAGAGGCCCCAGCGGCTGTGGGTGGTGAGCACGTGCAGGGCGAGCGCGGCCGCGACCCCGAAGACGAAGCCGACATGCGCCCGCGTGTCGAAGAAGGTGGGCAGTTTGGCCGCATCCGGGAAGGGCACGGTGGCCGGCCAGCCGTGGTTGTCCGGATCCTTCCACGGGCCGTAGACCAGGAAGTCCACCGCCAGGGAGGCGAGGTAGTTGAGGAGCAGGGTGGAGATGGTCTCGTTGACCCCCATGCCGGCCTTGAGCCCCATGGCGATGGAGGCCCACAGGGCCCCGCCCACGCAGGCGGCGATCACCATGGCCGGCAGCATCACCCATGGCGAGGGGGCGGGCAAGGTGAGCACCAGGGCCGTTCCCGTCAAGGCGCCGAAATAGATCTGGCCCTCGCCGCCCACGGAGATGAGTCCCAGGCGGGCCGGCAGGGCGGCGGCGCAGGCGCAGAGCAGGATGGGAGAGGCCTTCACCAGGGTCTCGGACAGGGAATAGCCGTCGCCGAAGGCGCCCAGGATCATGGCCTGGAAGGTGGCCAGGGGAGGCTGGCCCACCAGGAGGAAGAAGGCCGAACCCAGCGCGAAGAAGGCCAGGGCGCTGCAGGCGAGGCGTGCGCCCGGGAGGGCGGCCGCCTTCCGCAACACCGCCAGCGCCGGCGCGAGGCCCGCTTGCAGGGCCGAAGGGTCCGAAGTCCTGGGAAACAGCTGGATCATGGGGCGACTCCGTCCGCCACCGCCCCGCCAGTGGACGCCGCCGGGACCGCACCCGCCATGGCCGCCGCCCCGTCCGCGGACATCGCCGGGGCCGCGCCCGCCATGGCCGCCGCCTCGGCGCGGGCC
>CBILQL010000771.1:0-2469 GCA_966238865.1 uncultured bacterium | reverse complement strand
AAGGCCGACGAGACCGTCGCCAGCACGCGATCGACATGCTCGGTCCCGGTCCGGAAGAACTCCTCCAGCTCCTTCTCCCTGAGGTTGCCCCGGGAGAACTGCTTCTCCGCCAGCACGCCGTAGTACGGATCCATCCCGCCGTACCTGTCCCATTCCGAATCCGACCTTCCGGACATCCTCGCTCCCGCCGCGCCGCTAGGCGCCGCCGATCCCGGCCCCGCGGAAAATCTCGCCGAGGCCCGCCTTGAATCTTTCCCTGGCCCGCTCCGGGCTGAAGTATCCGGCCCGCGCCGTCGCCCGGGCCGACGCCGCCCGCCAGGCTCCCGGCTCCGCCAGCAGGCGGCCGACGGCCCTGCCCCAAGATACGAAGTCGCCGTCCCCGGACAAGATGCCGGCGTCCCCGAGCACCTCGGGGATGGCGCTGTTCCGGAAGGCGCAGACGACCAGGCCGTGGGACATGGCCTCGACCAGGGGCAGGCCGAACCCTTCCTTGAGGCTCGGAAACAGCAGGAAGCGGCAGCGGCCGTAGAGGTCCCTCAGCTCCCCGTCGGAAACGAGGCCGTGCCAGACCACCCGGTGCCGCCTCCCCGCGGCCAGGGCCATCAGCCGGTCCCGGGTCTCCCCGCCGGCACGCCCCGCCAGGTGCAGGACGGCCTCCCGGTCCCCGAGCACCGCGTCCAGGTTGGCCAGCAGGGCGGGGACGTTCTTCCGCTCCTCGTACGACCCCACGTACAGGCATTCCAGCGGGCCCTCCGGCTCCGCATCCCCCCTGGGGACGGGCGCGAGCGCCCCCCGCAGCCCCAGGTGGGTCACGCGGATCGACGCCGGATCGACGGACGGGAAATGCGCGAGCACGCGGGCCTTGGTGTATTCGCTGTTCGCCAGCTTGAAGGCCGAGCGGGCGGCGACGCCGCATTTATAGCGGTAGTACAGCCAGCGGTCCCATTTCCGGCGGAAGCGCAGGGGCTGCTCCAGCTCCATGAGATCGTGGTAGAACACGGCCTGGGGGATGTCCGAGCGCAGCACCGAGCGGAGCTCGGGATGGAGGATCAGCTTCGGCCGCTCCCGCAAGTGCTTCCGGTAGAGCCACGTGCTGCCCAGGCCGTGGAACCTCTCGTAGCGGCCCGTCAGCGGGGCCGCCGGCATCTCCACGACCGCGTCCCGGGCGATGCCCAGGGGCTCCAGGAACTTCGCGTAGGTCCCCTCCGCGGCCACGAAGCGAGTGCCCCGGAATTCCGGATCGCGGGCCAGGACCTCGGCCATCTGGAGCACGACCTGGGGGATGCCCCGCAGGTCGTGCCCGAACCGGAGCTTGGTGACGTCCAGCCAGGCGCCGTTCCCGGGCGCCGGCGCGGCCCCAGGCACGCTCACGGGGACAGCGCCTCCAGGAGGGCGGATCCCAGGGCCTCCATGGAATAGCGCGTCTCCACCGTCCGGCGGTTGGCCTCGGCGAGGTCGCGGTAGCGGGCGGGTTCCTGCAGGGCGCGGAAGGCCGCGCCGAAAGCCTCCGGGCCGCCGCAGGCCGGGATTCGCATGTCCTCGAGGCCCTCCGCCCCCAGCGGGGTGGACAGCACCGGGCGCCCGAAGGCGGCGGCCTCCACCGCCTTGGTCCTGAGCCCGCGGCCCTCCCGGATGGGGTTCACGAACACGCCCACGTCGCGGTAGAAATCCTCCAGGCCCGGGTTCTCCCGCAGCTCGACCCCGGGAACGCCGGCGGCGGCCGTCCGGACCGGATCGGGGATGTCCCGTCCCGCCAGCAGCAGGCGGGCCCCGGGGACCTCGCGGGCCATGGCGGGGAACACGTCCGTTACCAGCCAGAGCGCGGCGTCCAGGTTGGGGCCGTGGCGGTAATTGCCGATGAAGCCGAGCGCGCGCGGATCGCAGGGCGGCAGGAGCGGGTATTCCTCCAGGGGCAGCCCGTACTTGAGCAGCGATGCAGGCAGGGACGGGAACAGCTCCCGCACCACGCGCCGCTCCTCCTCGGAGATGCAGATGAAGCCGGCGGCCCCGCGCAGCTTGCGCCGGAAAAACGCGAGCCCCTGGCGCCTCCGCCAGGCACCCTTGGCCCGCGCCGGCAGCCCGCCCCGCCCGGCGGCCTCCCGGCGCCAGGTCTCGAGCAGCAGCTCGTCCTCGAGGTACAAGCGCTTACCCCTCATCCCGTCCCATTCCCGCCCCAGGAAGGAGAGGGCGAGGGGGAAGGCCGCCAGCGTGGCGTCGAAGCGTTCCGCGCCGAGGAAGGCGGCGACGGCCTCCCGGTGGCGATCCACCTCCTCGGCGATGTCCACCGGGGTGGAGAAGGCCCGCCGCCACGGGGACTTGCGGCCCGCGGCCGGCAGGTACAGCGCGCGGCGGAACTCGGCCGGCACGGCGGCGTTCCCGGGCCATTCCCGGCAGCCGTCCTCTCAGAGCAGGCTCAGCTCCGCGCGGCGCTCGAGCTCGCGGGCGACGTAATACAGGCGCTTGGCCCCT
>CBILQL010000770.1:0-2470 GCA_966238865.1 uncultured bacterium | reverse complement strand
GAGGAAGGAAACCCCCTCGGCCGCGGCGGCGCGCGCGCCGGGGACGGCGGAAGGCCAGAAGACGGCGACCGTCCCGCGGAGGGTTTGCTCGAGCTGCTTCGCAGCGAGCTGCGCGAGGTGAAGGACAAGGTGGACATGCCCACCCGCGAGATCCAGGTGCTCAAGAAGGAAATCAAGGCCATGATCGACAGCGTGGCCGCCCGGCCCGCCCCGTCCCAGGCGGTGGCCGATTTCGCCTCCCCCGGGGCCCTGCCCCAGGATCTGCGCGCCCTGCACGCCTCGCTGCTGGATATGGACCTGGACGCCGATCTCGCCGCCGAGCTGGCCTATGCCAGCCGGCAGGCGCCCCTCCTCGAGGCCATGGCCGCCCGCATCCGGACCACGGGCGGCGTGCGCCTGCGGCCGGGGAAGCCCGCCGTGGTCGCCCTGGTGGGACCCACGGGCGCGGGCAAGACCACCACCCTGTGCAAGCTTGCGGCCCTGGCCAAGATGCAGCAGGGCAAGCGCGTGGGCATCCTGTCCGCCGACAATTTCCGCATGGGGGCGGGCGAGCAGCTCGAGCTGTTCGGCCGCACCGCGGGCATCCCCGTGCGGCCCCTGTTCTCGGTCGCAGACGTGGGGCCGGCCCTCAAGGAGTTCGCCGGGTGCGATCTCCTCCTCATGGACACGGCCGGGCGCAGCCACTCCCACCCCGAGGCATGGGTGGAGCTGCAGAACCTGCTGCGGGCGGTGAAGGCGGACGAGATCCACCTGGCGCTGTCCACCACCACGCGCATGCGCGAGCTGATCCACCAGGCCGGGCTGTACGGGAACCTGTGCCGGCTGGCCCCCGCCTGCGGGGTTATCTTCACCAAGCTCGACGAGTGCGTGACGCTGGGCTGCCTCTATAACCTGGCCAGGCGCCTGGACGCGCCGGTCTCATACCTCTGCGACGGACAGGTGATCCCGGACCACATCTCCCTGGCCACCCCCCGGGCGGTGGCCGGCCGGGTGCTGGACGCGGGCCGCCAGGCCGCCGAGGCCATGCGGACCGCGGCGCCGGCAGCCGTGGCGGGGTAAAGCGGCATGAAAATCCCCAAGCAAACGGCGCGGGGGCGGAACGCCGGCGCCGATTTTCGCGGGGGCGAAACGCCCCTTGTCAATTTTGGCTGTCAGGGTCAATAATTACCACAAGCGCAAGGTATTGGAATGGATACGATGTCGATCGCAAAGGCCGTCACCAGGGCCGTACTCATCTCGCTCTTCCTCGCCGTCGTCGGCTTCTCGCTGCTGCTGGCGCCGGAGATCACCTGGGAGCAGATAGGCTTCGCCCTCCTGAAGGGGACCCTCACCGTCCTGTTCGGGGCCGTCTTCCTGCTCATCCTCACCGACACCATGGTCAAGTCCATCGCCGCGTCCGCCATCGAGGCGCACGCCAGCCGCCGGGAAGGGGGCTTCATCTACCACTTCCTCAAGCCCGACAAGGACGAGCTGGCCGAGGGCGCGGACGAGGCGGAAGCCAAGGTGAAGGCCGCCAAATGAAGCGTACGCAGGGACCGGCCTTCACGCCCCGTTCAGCGCCGCGCGGATCCGGGAAAGGACTTGCCTGAATGGCGACCCTGGACGAACTGTGGGCGGAATTCCGCTCCACCGGCAGCAAGTCCGCCAAGGACAAGCTCCTGGTGGAATACGCCTCGCTGGTCAAGTACATCGCGCAGCGGGTGGCAATGAACCTGCCCGCCTCGGTGGAGTTCGACGACCTCGTGGGGGCCGGCATCATGGGCCTGGTGAAGTCGGTGGAGATGTTCGAGCCGGAGCGCGGGCTCAAGTTCGAGACCTTCGCCACCCACAAGATCCGCGGGGCCATCCTGGACGAGCTGCGCGCCCTGGACTGGGTCCCCCGCTCGGTGCGCCAGAAGAACAAGGTCCTGCAGAAGGCCTATACCCAGCTCGAGCACAAGCTGGGGCGCATGCCCTACGACGACGAGGTGGCCGCCCACCTCAACCTGTCCGCCGCCGAGTTCGAGGGCATGCTCAGCGACGTGGCCCCGGCCACCATCCTCAGCCTGGAGGAGGCCCTTCCGGACCGCGGTGACGATAACAAGTCCGTCTCCCTCATCGACACCATCGAGGATCCCCAGGGCACCAACCCCCTCAAGGAGCTGGGCTACCAGGAGGTCAAGCGCATCCTCAAGGAGACGATCGCGCAGCTGCCGGAGAAGGAGAAGCTGGTGGTGGCCCTGTACCACTACGAGGAGCTGACCCTGAAGGAAATCGGCGAAGTGCTCAACCTGACCGAGTCCCGGGTGTCCCAGATCCACTCCAAGGCGATGCTCAAGCTCAAGGCGAAGCTGCTCCAGAAAATCAACGCCTGAGCCCCCATGGCCGTCGATCAGAGCAAGCGCATCAAGCGGATCACGGATTCGCTGATTTACCGCCCCACCCACCCCACCCTCCACGCCCAGATTCAGGAGCTGGGGGGCAACCCCAG
>CBILQL010000769.1:0-2470 GCA_966238865.1 uncultured bacterium | reverse complement strand
GCCCGAGCCGGTGGGGGCCGCGACGAGGGTGTGCCGCCCCTGCCGGATGGCGGGGGACCGTCGCGCACGCGTTGGTTCGGGAAACCGGTTGGACAGGGCCGGGCGAAAGCCCGGCCCTTTTGCTAGTTTTTCCGGTATGAACGGCAAAGGGTCCCATCTCCCGGAAAGCCTGTTCGAGAGGCTGGCCGACCAGTACGCGGACGGCACGCCCGTGTCCTCGGTTCCGCCCGCCTACCGGCGGGCCAAGAGCATCGCCGACCACCTCTGGCGCATGTTCAACACGCGCCAGGGGACCATCCCCCACATGCCCGATTACGGCCTGCCGGACATCAGCGAAATCTACCGCAAGCTGCCCTCCAGCCTCAAGGACCTGGAGAACACCATCCTCAACCTCACGTCCAAGTACGAGCCGCGCCTGGAGCGCGTGCGCATCCGGCCCATCCAGACCGACCCGTCCGAATTCCGCCTGGCCTTCGAGCTCACCGCCTCCATGCGGGGCGGCGATCGCATCGCCTTCCAGACCAGCTTCAGCACGTCCGGCGAGACCAAGGTCCAGCCGCTCAAGGCCCGGACATGACGCGTCGTCCGCCCCCGGCGCCATGCCGGACACCTTCCCGGAGGTCCCATGTCCGACTTTGAGAAGTATTACGAGGAGGAGCTCCGTTTCCTCAACGAGGGAGGGAAGGAGTTCGCGGAGGCGTTCCCGGAGCGCGCCCGGCACCTCAACATCACCACGGTCGAGGACCGGGATCCATACGTGGAGCGGCTGTTCGAGGGCTTCGCCTTCCTCACCGGCCGCATCCGGGAGAAGCTCGAGGACGACTTCCCCGAGTTCACGCAGAACCTGATGGAGATGGTGGACCCGGCCTTCCTGCGGCTCATCCCCTCCCTGGCGATGCTGCAGATCTCCTTCCGTCCCAACATGCTGCCCAAGCCCTATCTCATCCCCAAGGGCACCCTGTTCCTGTCCAATCCGGTGGGCGGGGATCTCACCATCTGCCGCTTCCAGAGCACCCAGGACGTGACCCTGTACCCGCTTTCCCTGGCCAATGCCGAGCCGGTGCACCATCCCGTCCTGGGCGAGGGGATACGCCTGTCCTTCCACCTGGATCCCGGCGCCGACCTGGGCCAGCTCGCCATCCCCGAGCTGCCCATCTACTTCCACGGCGAACGCCCGCTCGGCTACATGCTCCACCATTACTTCACCGGGAAGGCGGCCCAGGTGATGCTGGAGGGGGAGGGCTATTCCCGATCCCTGGGAGGGCAGGAGGCGCTGGTGGCGGGCGGATTCGGCGAGAACGAGAGCCTGCTGCCCCAGCTGGACAATTCCTTCGAGGGCAGCCGCTTCCTGCAGGAATTCCTCAACTTCGAGGAGAAGTTCCGCTACGCGAAAGTGAAGGGCCTGGATCGGCTGCTGGAGATGCCGGACAATTCCCGCTTCTCGCTCACCGTCTATTTCAAGGAGCCCCTGCCGGACGGGAAGCGCTTCAAGACCGAGAACTTCCGGCTCCACGTCACGCCGGTCGTGAACCTCTTCACGGCCCAGGCGGAACCCGTCAACCTCAACCACAAGCATTTCGAATACCCGCTGTACGCGGACGCCAAGCGCAAGATGGAGATCTACGAGGTGCAGTCGGTGACCGGCATCGACAAGGCCACCGGCGCGCAGCGGCCCTTCCACAAGTTCAGCGAGTTCCGCCACCAGGTGCTGCAGAAGGGCGGGGATGCCGCCGATTCCTATTTCCAGGTGCGCCAGGAGTCCAAGGACAAGGGCGGATTCCGGACCTACCTGTCGGTGGGCAGCCACAAGCCTGTGACCGGCCTCGCCGAAGAATACCTCTCCGTGACCGTCACCGCCACCAACGGCAGCGTGCCCCGGGACCAGGTGCTCGAGAACGGCATCGTCAACCCGCACGCGGACTTCCCCACCTTCTGCCACTTCACCAATTTCACCCGGCCTACCGTCCCGGTGTACCCGCCGCGCTCCGAGCATTACCTGTGGTACGTGCTGTCCCACATGAACATGAACTACCGCTCCCTTTGCCAGGAGGGGAACATCAAGGAGATCCTCTCCTTGTACGACTGGACCCACAGCGCCGTGAACCGCAAGATGATCGACGGGGTGGCGGGCGCCTCGGCGCGCAAGCGGAATTTCCTGCTGGCCGGCCAGGTGGTGGCCGGAGCCGAGATCACGGTGGAGATCCGGGACGGCGCCTTCTCGGAGGCGGGGGAGCTCCACATCTTCGCCCGCGTGCTGCTCGAGTTCTTCACACAGTACGCCTCCATCAACCACCTCGTGTCCCTGGCCATCCTGCTCACGCCTTCGGGCAAGGGCTTCACCCTGGCGCCCCGGGAGGGACGTTGTCACTTGATCTGAAGCGCTTCTTCCTCGAGGAGGGCGCCCATCTCAACTTCTTCCAGGCCGCCTGGCTGATGCGTCGTACGACGTACGCCACGACATCGTCCTCGG
>CBILQL010000768.1:0-2480 GCA_966238865.1 uncultured bacterium | reverse complement strand
TGGCCTTCCGCCCGGCGGCATCCCGGAAAATGAAGAACGCCGCGCCGACGAGGCAGGCCGAGGCGAGGAGATAGTCCAGGCTCACCGGCCGCCGCATCACGAAAGCCGCGAACGGCATGAAGTACAGGAGGGACAGCCCCACTTGCAGGATCTGCAATTGCGGCAGGGAAAGCACCGTGCTGCCCAGGCGGTTTGCGGGGATGTGCACCGCGTACTCGAAAAAGGCGATGCCCCAGCTCAGGAAGGCCGCGAAATACCAGGGCTTGTCCTGCCATTGCCGGAGGTGGAAGTACCATGCCGACAGCATGAAAACGTTGGAAACGCACAGGAGGAGCACCACCTTGACGAGACTGCCAGATTGCAAATCCCCCCCTGTTTCGCGAAAGACGGCCAATACCCCGCGGACGTACAAGGAGCAAAGGTAGCCCGGCAGCGAACGGCGGGCAAGCACCATTCTGAATGGTGCCTGGGCCGGAATGGCCGCGATTCAGCGCTTGAACACGAAGAACACAGCGCCCACCATGCACAGGGCGGCGGCCGCGTGGTTCCAGCGCAGCTCCTCCTTGAGGAACATCACCGAGAACACCGCGAAGACCCCCAAGGTGAGGATTTCCTGGATAATCTTGAGCTGGGCCGTGGTGTATTGCGCCGACCCGATGCGGTTGGCGGGCACCTGGAAGATGTATTCGAAGAGGGCGATGCCCCAGCTGGCCAGGATCACGATCCAGAGGGGGGAGCTTTTGAAATTGAGGTGGCCGTACCAGGCGAAGGTCATGAACACGTTGGAGATCAGCAGAAGCAGAATGGGAAGCACTCGGACTCTCCCGGGTCGAAGTCGTGGAACCTCAATATTAAAAAACCCCGGACCGCTGCAGGCCCGGGGCTTCCGGTTCCAAGAAAATTGGCCGGCGCGGACGTATGGCTTCCCCGGGGGTGCGTCGCCCCCCGGGGGGAAGGCGCTCAGATGCCCAGGGACACGCCCACCTGCAGGAACATCCCCGAGGCGCCGTTCCCGCCGATGAAATGCGGGCCGTTGGCCAGCAGGGCCTCGCTCAGGATGCCCTCCACCGCCAGGTTCTCCCGCACCCAGCGCAGGCCGAGGGCCACGTCCGCGGAGCCTGTTAGGAAATCGGTGCGCTCGTCGGCGCCGGCGGGGGCGGCGGTGAAGGTGGTCGGGGCGCTGCCGTCGAACTTGTCCCAGCTCAGGGTCACGCTGCCGCCGGCGAAACCCTCGAATCCCCAGGCCAGCGTCTTCTGGAAGGCCAGGTTGGGGGTCACGGCCACGCGGTAATGGCCGCGATCCTCGGGGTCGGTGTTCCAATCCTCGAATTGCAGCAGCACCTCGGAGTTCGAGCCCAGGAATACCGAGAAGCCCGGAGCCTGCTTGAGGACATACCCGTGGTAGAACCACAGGTCCAGCGCCGTGAGGGTCACGGAGTCGGTGGGGGCGGCTTCGTTCCGCTTCAGGGAGTAGTTGAGGATGCCTTCGGCATGGAGGGCGTGGGTGCCCTCCCCGGCCGCGCCCTTCTTCCATCCGCCGGTCAGGTTGATGAGCGTGTTCTTCTGCTCGAGACCGGCTGCGCGGATGTAGTTGTCCGCCACCGGGGTCAGGGCGTCGAAGCCGGTGTACAGGGCCAACTGGCCGTACACATCGCTGTTCCCCAGGGAGAAGTCGCCGAACACCCCGAAACCGTCGCCTTCCAGGGTGGTCTTGGCCGAGCCGGCAGGCGAGTCGAATCGGGTCTTGGCCAGGGAGAGGAGGACGCCGCCGCCCCAGGCGCCGGGCTTGGCAATGCCGGCGCGGATCTCGTCCGGATCGGGCCCGCCGAGGGCGGCGCCGAACCAATCCCAGCCGCCGCCCTGGAAGGAGAAGGCGCCGCTCACGAGATCCGCGCCCCCGAAACCGGCGAAATACTGCTTCCCGTCGATAAGGGTGGGCCTCCGCGTGAAATCGTCGACGGTGTTGTCGGCGGCGGCGTTCAGCTTGGTGACCACTTCATAGAGGCCGGTGCGCGGAGCCGACGGCCCCGAAGACGTCGCGGACGCGACGGACGAACTCCCTCCCAAGGAGGACGTATAATCGGATTGCCCCATGGCGATTTGGTGGCCGACCATGCAAGTCGAACATGCCAACGCAAGATTTGCCCATCGATTCATTCGGTACAACTCCTTCACAAAGATTCCCTCAATGCCCTTCCTATACTAGAGGAGAGACATTTATTGGATTTTGTGAAATTTATGTCAAAGCTTTCAAGAAAGACCATCCAAATCGTTTTTTTTCATGCTTTTCCGGAAGCATTTTTCCTGGTGGCTTCGAGATTTGTTAACACATGTGAATAGACTGTGAACATCTACCGATTATTCCGGAATGTGAACTTCTACATCTACAGAAGTTTTTAAAGAATTTTAGGTTAAGGAAATGGAGGCGCTGGAACGCGGCTGATCAGCCCCAGAAGGGAGGCTTGCTCCGGAACGCCTTC
>CBILQL010000767.1:0-2488 GCA_966238865.1 uncultured bacterium | reverse complement strand
GCTGCCCTCCGACGGGATCATCGGCAGGAAGGTGATGACCAGCGCGAGGCCGTACAGCGCCCACCCCGCGAGCTGCAGGTGCCAGAAGCGGGGCGGGGCGGAGGACGGCGTGCGCATGCGAGGGAGCAGCCTACTTCGCTGCGGCCGGGCCCGCCTTGGGTTACCTTAGAAAAGCCACCGGGGGCCTTTATCAACAGCATTTTCGACTATTTGGACTATCGGAAGTTTCTCAAGGATTATTACCTCGAGCGCAAATCCGAGAACCCCAGATTCTCCTATCGCCTGATCGCTCTCAAGGTGGGATTCAAATCCCCGGGGCATTTCACCCAGATTATCCAGGGAAAGGCGGATATCTCTTTCCGCCTGGCGTTCAAGTTCGCGCAATTCATGAAGCTGAAGAAACGGGAGGCCGATTACTTCGACCTCCTGGTGCGCTTCGACCAGGCCAAGGCCAACGAGGAGAAGCGCCTGTACCTGGAACGCTTGTCCGCTTTCTCCGAAAGCAAGGTGAAGCTGCTCACCGAGCAGCAGCACAGGTTCTTCGACAAGTGGTATTACATGGCGGTGCGGGAAATCCTCTCCTTCTTCCCCTTCAATGGGGAGTATGCCGCATTGGCCGCCAAGGTGGAGCCGCCCATCCGCGAAGCCGAAGCCCGCGAGGCCATCGAGGTACTGGAGTCGCTGGGGCTCATCCGCAGGAACGCATCGGGAAGCTACGAACGGATAGATCCGGTGATGAGCACCGGCTATGATGCCGCATCCGCGTCGCTGCGAAAATTCCAGGCGGATACCATGGACCTGGCCAAGGAGGCCATGGAACGGCTGCCGCGGGACAAGCGCAGCATCTCCACCCTGACCCTGAGCCTGTCCGATGAGGCTTACAAGTCCATCGAGGAGGAGCTCAAGGCCTTCCGCCGCAAGCTCCTGGCCATCGCCAAGAACGAGGAGCGCGTGGATCGCGTCATCCAGTTCAACTTCCAGATTTTTCCGCTCTCAAAAACCTGAAAAATATTCTGATACTTTTCCGGTTTGATAATCATCTAACCATCGATGGGCGCATGATTTGACCAGGTTCGGTTGTGGGGCCGTGGAAATCGTGCTACCTTGAATCCCGACCCCTATCCCACGGACTTGCGACTTGGAAAAGAATCTCGAAAGCCCGACCGAATTGGAAGCTTCGTTGCTGGATCTCCATTCTTCCGTGAATCGGCTCCTCAAGGCCATCCAGGCGAATGCAGTCAGCCTGGATCGGGGCCAGGAGATCCTCGACAAGCTTCCCCTGCTTGATTTCTACAACGACGATTTGATGCGGCATATTCAGGCGTTGCGACGGGGCGGGGGCCATTCCGGGTCCTGAGCTGCGCTCCCTCCGCTTCACGATACTTCGGCATTCCTGAAAAGGTACGGTAGAAGGTTTGGGTCCTCCGGGCTCGCTTCCGCACGCGGGTCGATGTCTTTCGTCCTCTGCGAACGTCCGCTCGCCCCCCCGCACCTTTTCGCGCTCCGGTCGCTCCGCGACGGCCCCGGAATGGCCCCCGCCCTCGCAGTAATTCTATGCGGTCCCAGTCCTCGATGCCCTGGGATGATTAATCACAAGTAGTTTTGATCTTATTCTCCGGGTTCGACGGAATATTGTTCCGCATGCTGGGGAAGCATTACGGGTTAGGAGCGAAGGGAGAGCAGAGCGGAGAGCGGAGAGCGGAGAGAAAGGTAGAGAGGAGAGAAAGGTAGAGAGGAGAGAATAGTAGAGAGGAGAGAATAGTAGAGAGGAGAGAATAGTAGAGAGGGGGGGGGGGAGGGGCCCCCGCCTTCGTCAGGTGTTGACGAGGGAGGGGGTGTACATCTTGATCTTCTCCATCTTCTGGCCGTCCATCTCCATCACTTCGAAGGAGTAGTCCTTGAAGCGGATGATGTCCCCCTTTTCGGGGACCTTGCCGTGGACGAAGAGGATGAAGCCGCCCAGGGTGTCGATCTGGATGTCCTCGTCCTCGGGCTTGAGCTGGGTTCCCAGTTCCTCGTTCAGGTCGGAGAGGCTGATGATGGGGTCGACCAGGAAGACGCCGTCCTCCAGCTTTCGGATGTGGAAGGTCTCGGTCTCGTCCTCGTCGTGGATCTCGCCCACGATTTCCTCCAGGATGTCCTCCAGCGTGATGAGGCCGGCGGTGCCGCCGTACTCGTCCACGACGATGGCCATGTGGATGTGCTTGAGGCGGAACTCGCGCATCAGCTCGCCGATCTTCTTGGTGCGGGGCACGAAATAGGCGTCGCGGATGTGATCCGCCAGCTTGAAGCCGCCGTGGCGCTGGGTGTCCTTGAGGGACATCAGGTCCATCACGTGCAGGATGCCGAGGATGTTGTCGATGGTCTCCTTGAACACCGGGATGCGGCTGTACTTCTCGCGGGCCACCAGGTCCACGACCTCCTGGTAGGAGGAGCCGACCTGCCGCTCGATCCGTCGGATTGCGTTCCGATCCTCCGGCAGCTGCTG
>CBILQL010000766.1:0-2491 GCA_966238865.1 uncultured bacterium | reverse complement strand
CTCGATGAAGCGGCTTTCGATCGGGTGGTGGCGGTCGATATGAAAGGCGTATTCCTTTGCATGAAGCAGGAGCTCCGGCACATGATCCGAACCGGGGCGGGGGCGATCGTGAATACGGCATCCATCGCGGGACTCCTGCCCGAAGCCGGGTCCGGCGCCTACGTGGCGGCCAAGCACGGAGTCATCGGATTGACCAAAACCGCCGCGATTGAAAACGCCCATCGGGGAATCCGGATCAACGCCCTGGCTCCGGGCTGGGTGCGGACCCCTATGACCAGGGGTTGGTACGAGGACGAGGAGCTCAACGCCAGATTGAAGGCCGCCGCGCCGATGCATCGGGGGGCGGAACCGGAGGAAATCGCCGGGATGGTCCTGTTCCTGTGTTCGGATGCGGCCTCCTATGTCACCGGCCAGACCTTCGCCGTCGAGGGCGGCCAGACGATTCGCGGCCTGCTTCCGGTGGAAACCGGTTTCGAAGCCGCCAAACACTGATCATCGGGGGGATGGAGAATGGACATCAAGACGATCGCGGTCTTCGTAGGGAGCCTCCGCAAGGACTCCTTCAACAGGAAATTGGCGAATGCCATCGTGAAGCTGGCACCCGGCGGGATCGACTTCAAGCAGGTGGAATTCGCCGACCTGCCGCCCTACAACCAGGACGAGGAAGGGCGGCCCCCGGATTCCGTCCGGCGGCTCAAGCGGGACATCCTTTCGGCGCAAGGCGTCCTGTTCGTCACGCCGGAGTACAACCGCTCCATACCCGGAGCCCTCAAGAACGCCATCGATCATGCCTCGCGCCCCTATGGAGAAAGCGCCTGGGCCGGCAAGCCCGCCGGCATCCTGGGGGTTTCCGTCGGGACCATCGGCACCGCCGTGGCGCAGCAGCACTTGCGCACCGTCCTCGCCTACCTGGACATGCCGACCCTGGGGCAGCCCGAAGCCTTCATCCAGGCGAAAGAGGGGCTGTTCGACGAAGCGGGCGGGATAGGCCCTGCCAGCAGGGGCTTCCTCCAGGGCTGGATGGATCGGTACCTGGCGTGGGTGGCCAAGGCCTCATCGGGGTAGGACCCATACGAGGATATTGGCCACGATCAGGATGACGATGCAGGTGATCGGGATGACATACCCGATCACCCCTTTGCTGGAAATCGCGCCGATGTCCTTGTCCAGTATCGTCACGGGATGCTCCGGGATTTCCTTCAGGCGCTTCAAGGCGGCGTTCAGCCGCGCCTCGTTCTTCCAGATGGAGAAAAGGAACAGGAGGGCGAGGCCCAGCCCCGTGCCGAGCGCCAGCCTGAGGCTCGTCAGGGAATCCGATCGGATGATGGCGGTCGAAATCACGGTCACCAGCACCATGAAGAAATTGAACCGGTGGTAGACGATCTTCTCCAGCAACGCCCGCTCGTCGCTCATGGTCCATTCGGAGCGATCCCAGTCCGACGGCCCGCCTTGTCGGGACATGCCGCGCCCTCCTCCTGCATCGCCTGGCGATGCCTGGAAGATAAGATAGGCACCTGACGGGTCCGGTATCGGCTTGTGGCGCGGCCGCCCGGGGATTTATTTTGTTACTTCCGTCACCACTCGATAAAACTGTCGGGAACCCTTACGAGAAAGGGTAAGAACATGCCTGAGCGCCCGGAAAGCCCCGCGGGCGGATCCGCCGATCCGCAGTTCCCGCTCAAGGTGGATCGCAACGTCTACCCACTCCCGGAATTCGGGTTCCGCGACGCCCGGATCGGGATGTCCTATGCCCAGTCCAAGCCCGACTATCCCCCGCTTCCCGCGGCCCCGGAAGGCTCCCCCAACATCCTGGTGGTGCTCCTCGACGACGTCGGCTACGGGTGGATGAACGCCTTCGGCGGGCTCATCGAGTCCCCCGCCTCCGATCGGCTGTCCGCGAGGGGGCTCCGGTATTGCCGGTTCCATACCACCGCCCTCTGCGCCCCCACCCGCGCCGCGCTGCTCACGGGACGCAACCACCACACCGTGGCCACCGGCGTGGTCCAGGAGATCGCGACCGGCTTCCCGGGCTACACGGGCATGATCCCGAAAAGCTGCGCGACGGTGGCGGAGCTGCTCGGCCAGAACGGCTACGCCACCGGCTGGTGGGGGAAGAACCACAATGTCCCGGACAACCAGACCAGCCCGGCGGGGCCCTTCGATCTCTGGCCCACCCGCATGGGGTTCGACTACTTCTACGGCTTCATCGGCGGTGAGACCGACAATTTCCATCCCAGCCTGTACCGCGGCACCGTCCCGGTCGACCCGCCCCGCACCCCGGAGGAAGGCTACCACCTCACCACCGACCTCGCCGACGACTGCATCGCCTGGATGCGGCGCCAGAAGGCCATCGCGCCCGGGCGGCCCTTCTTCGCCTATTTCGCCCCCGTCGCGGGCCACGCCCCCCACCAGCCTCCCGCGGCCTGGCGGGGCCGGCATCGGGGCCGGTTCGACATGGGCTGGGACGAGTACCGGAAGCAGGTCTTACGGC
>CBILQL010000765.1:0-2501 GCA_966238865.1 uncultured bacterium | reverse complement strand
CGCGACCGGCCTTATCGACGACCTGCGCGACGCGAGCGCCGGCGACTTCCTCCTCAACATCCTGCTCTTCCTGCCTTTCGGGGTCTTCGCCACCACGCCCGGGACCGCCGGGACCACCGGCATCGGTACCCGGCGCCGGCTCGCGGCCCGGGCGGCCGTGGCCGGGGCGCTGCTCAGCGTCGCCATCGAGGTGGTGCAGGGGCTGCTGCCGGGGCGTTACCCGTCCCTGGCCGACATCGCCGCCAACGGCCTGGGGGCCTGGCTGGGGGCATGGCTGATCCTCGCCTGGGCGGCGCGGGAGCGCATCGGGGAAGATACCGCCGCCGGGGATTGAAGCCGATTGAAACCCAGGCGGCGCCCCGGGGATGGAACCCCCGGCGGGACCGCGGCGATCAGGCTTCCGAGCCCTCGCGGTTCTCGCGATACCAGAGCATGGTTCGCCGCAGGCCCTCGTCCAGGCCGATGGAGGGGCGGTAGCCGAAATGCTCCCGCGCCTTGTCGATGACGGGGCATCGCCGCTCCGGGTTGTCCACCAGGTAGGCCGGATCCTCGCTGCGGCGCTTCACCACCTGCCCCCGGTAGCCGGTGAGCTCGCGCCCCAGGGCGATGAGCCTGTCCGCCAGCTCCGCGACCGAGATCTCGGGCGTGTCGATGCCGATGTTGTAGGCCTCGCCGGGGCGGCCGAAGGCGAGCATGCGGTAGTAGCCGGCCACTGCGTCGGCGACGTAGCAGAAGGTGCGGCGGGGGCTGCCGTCCGAGAGCATGACGATGTCGCGCCCGGCCAGGATGTCGCGCGCGAAGTCGGGGATGAGGCGGCCGTCGGTGATCTTGAGGCCGGGCCCGTAATGGTTGAAGGGGCGCGCAATGGTCACCGGGATGCCGTGCCGCTGCGCGAAGTTGACGCACAGGGTCTCCCCGTAGCGCTTGCTCTCGTCGTAGCAGGCCCGCGGGCCGGTGCAGGAGACGTTGCCGCGGTAGGCCTCGGGGGTGGGGATGTGGGCGGGATCGGGATCGCCGTAGATCTCGCTGCTGGAGAAGAACAGGAAGCCCTCCACCGGCCTGCCCGCCTCCTTGCCTTCCCGGGCATAGTCAAGCAGGGCGCGGAGGCCGCCGACGTTGGCGTCCATCGTCTCGATGGGGTGCCGGCGGTAGTAGATCGGGGAGGCGATGGATCCGGCGTGGATCACGTACTGGAAGGCGGGCATGCCTTCGGGCAGGGGCCGGGAGATGTCGTGGCGGACGAGACGGAGCCCGGGCGCGCCCTCCAGGGCGGAAAGCCAGGCCGGGATGCCGCGGATGTAATTGTCGAAGACCGTCACCTCGACGGCGCGGCCCGGCGACCGCCGGTTCCAGGCCAGGGCGGCCTGGACCAGGTAATAGCCCAGGAATCCCGCGCCGCCCACCACGAGGAGGCGCTTGCCACCCATCCGGGCGAATGCGTCCCCGGCCTCGGCCAGGATATGTTCGATGTCGGCGTCCACGACCGCGCGCGCGCTGTCCATTCCGTTACCCTCCCGCGCCCCTAAGCCAGGGTCTTCTGCTCCATCTCCTTGCGCTTCCAGACCGCCCAGGGGGCCTCCCCGCGGGCGTTCAGATCGTCCAGGCGCTGCTTGTCCTTGAAGGTGTCCATGCTGGCCCAGAAGCCCCCGTACTGGAAGGCCACCAGCTGCCGCAACTCGATGAGGCGCTGGAACGGCTCCTGCACCAGCTCCTCGCCGTCCTTGAGGTAGTCGAAAATCTCCCGCCGGAAGGCGAAGAACCCCCCGTTGATGCTCACGCCGCTCTTGGACAGGTCGCGGATGCCGGTCACCTGCCCGTCCTCGCGCAGCGTGACGGTGTGGAAGCTCTGGGCCGGGCTCACGCACAGGAAGGCCGCCACCTTGCCGCTGCGCTTGTGGAAGTCGACGAGGGCCGGCAGGGGCAGGTCCGAGAGTCCGTCGCTGTAATTGGCCAGGAAGGCCTCGTCCATCTCCACGTGCTTTCGCACCGCGCGCAGGCGCATGCCGATGTTGGCGTGGGTGCCGGTGTCCACGAAGGTGATCTTCCAGTCCTGGATGTCGCTGTTGAGCAAGGTGGGCTTGCCGCTGCCTCCGTCCAGGACGAAGTCGTTGGAGACGCATTCGTCGTAGCGCAGGAAGTAGTCCTTGATGGTGTCGGCCTTGTAGCCGAGGGCCAGGATGAACTCCTTGTGGCCGAAATGGGCGTAGTACTTCATGAGATGCCACAGGATGGGCCGGTAGCCGATATTGATCATCGGCTTCGGGATGATCTCGGAATACTCCTTCAGGCGCATTCCGAGGCCGCCGCAGAAGAGCACGACCTTCATTGTTGGTAGACGCTCATTGTACCAGTCCCCCGCGCTGCACCCCGCCCGCAGGGACGGAGGGGCGCCCGGTTCGCGGCTCGAGCTTCTCGGACGGACCGCCGCGGCCGAGCAGGCGACGAATCCGGGCGGCGGTGAGCGAAAACGCCAACTGGAGCAGGCCAATCAAGGCGCCCAT
>CBILQL010000764.1:0-2508 GCA_966238865.1 uncultured bacterium | reverse complement strand
CCTGGACACCTTCGGCCGCGTGGGCATCGACGGGGCGGGCAGCACCTTGATCTCGGTCGTGCACGTGACCGAGAAGGGCAAAAAGATGGACAACGCCTATTGGAACGGGAAGGCCATGGCGTACGGGGACGGGGACGTCGCCTACCTGCCGTTGGCGCGCGCCCTGGACGTCGCGGCGCACGAGATGACCCATGGGGTCATAGCCGCCACCGTGAACCTGGAATACAAGTTCCAGTCGGGCGCGCTCAACGAGTCCCTGGCCGACGTGTTCGGTGTCATGGTCGACCGGGACGACTGGAAGATGGGCGAGGACGTGGCCAGGACCTCGATTTTCAGGTCGGGCGCCCTGCGCGACATGGAGGATCCCCATAACGGCGAATCTGGGCCCTCGGGGGCGGGCTGGCAGCCCGCGCACATGAGCGAATTCGTCAACGCCAGGCTGGAGGAGGACAATGGCGGGGTGCACAGCAACAGCGGCATCCCGAACCGGGCCTGCTTCCTCATTGCCAAGGCCATCGGGCGCGAAAAGACCGAGAAGGTCTATTACCGGGTCCTGGAGGCCAGGTACCTGAACCCGACCTCGCAATTCATCGACATGCGCCTGGCCGCCATCCGCTCCGCGACGGATCTCTTCGGCGAGGCTTCCGCCGAAGTGGCCGCCGTCAAGGACGGCTTCGCCGCGGTGGGAATCGGGACCGGATCGGCGCCGGACACGCCCACGCAGCGGCCGCAGGACGTGCCCCCGGTGGCCGGGCAGGAGTTCGTGGCCCTGGTGAACGCCGATCCCGGCGACAACAGCCTCTACGTCGCCAAGCCCGTGCTGGCCGGGGACGAGGACATCGTCCAGCTTTCCACGACCCAGGTGTATACGGGCACGGGCAATCCCATCGCCATCCCGGACGACGGCTCGGTGCTGCTCTTCATCGACGCGGACCATGCCCTGCGCGGCATCGACGATTCCGGCGAGCAGGTGGTGAGCGACGAGATCGAGTGGAAGTCCATCGCGGTTTCGCCGGACGGCGGCAAGGTGGCCGCCACCACCCTCGAACCGGACGCGAAGATCTACATCCTCGACCTGGTCAATCCCGACGACAGCAAGGCCATTTCCCTGTACACGCCCACGACGGGCATGGCCGTGAAGGCCGAAAACGTGGTGTACGCAGACGCCCTAGACTTCAATTCCACCGGCGAATACCTCCTCTACGACGCGCTCAACCGGGTGACCCGGGCGGACGGCGATCCCATCGAATATTGGGACGCGAACCTGATCGACCTCGGATCGGAAATCATCACGCCCTTCCTTCCCACGCGTCCCGAAGGCATCAGCATCGGCAATCCGTCCTTCGCCCAGACCAGCGATCTCAACATCGCCTTCGACCTGTTCGACGAAGGCACGGGCACTTTCACCGTGGTGGCCGCGGACCTGTTCACGGGCGAATCCCGGGTGATCGACAGCAACGGGACGTCCGCCGGCTACCCGCGCTATTCCACCCTGGACGACAAGATCGTCTATGAGCGCACGGCCGGAACCGTCCTCAACGTGCAGCAGGCCCCCTTGGCCAAGGACAAGATCACCCGATCCGGTCCGCCCGCCGACTATATCACCAATGCGCAGAAGCCCCTGTGGTTCGCCGTCGGCAAGCGTCCCGCCGGCATCCGCCTGCCGGGCCTGCCGGGCCGGGGCAGGCAGGGCCGATTCAGCCTGCGCGAGGGCCCCCGCGGCGGCCTTCGGCTGGATCTTCCGGTCGCGGCCGAGGTGGTGGTGAGCTTGTACGACCTCTCGGGCCGGAAGCTCGGGGAGATGGTGCGCGGCCGGTTCGCGGCGGGATCGCACGATCTGGGCTGGACCGGGAAGTCCGGGACGGGAGTATGCATCGCGCGGATGGAAGCGCGGCCCCGTTAGGGGCCGCCGGTGACGCTGGCCCGCAAGGTGGCGCGCCCGCATTGAATGAAGCGTTCTCGTTCGCTTTGCAGGAAACGGGCGACGCCCTGCTTATTCCAGCCGTCGCACCAGCATCCGGGTCCCCCGGAAATCCGCGGAGTAGATGCCGCGGGGGAGGGAGCCGACCTCGAAGCTTGACTCGCCCTGGACCCGCCGGGATAGGATAACCCGTCCCGACAGATCCCGCACCACCAGTTCGCCCGCTCCGGAAAGCAGGATCCGGTTTCCAATCTGCGCCAAGGACGGCTTTCCTGCCCTGCCGGCCGGAGCGATGGCGGCCGGCGTCGTCAGGATGGATACGTTGTCCAGCTGCACGGTGGTGCCGGTTGTTCCGGTGCCGCCGAGATCGAATGAGAGCCTGCCCGACTCCGTGGAGTCCGAGGTGAAGGTGAAGGTGTAGGTCGCGCTCGCGGTGCCGAGGCTCACGGTCTTATCGAGGGCGCCCTGGTTGGCGTAGACCTTGATGCTCCGGGCCGCGTTCGCCGAGGCGTCGAAGGTCAGGGTGTAGGACGTCCCCTTCACGAACGGCACGGCGGTCTGGAAGATCTGCACGTTCCAGGTGTCGG
>CBILQL010000763.1:0-2516 GCA_966238865.1 uncultured bacterium | reverse complement strand
CTCGCCGCCGCCGCCGATGCCTCCGCCCTGAAACGCACCTGGATGCGGGTGGAGGCCACCATCCTCCCCCTGCGCGAGAACACGGCCCAGGAAAGCGCCATCCTCGGCTACGCCCGCAAGGGGGACGTGCTGTCGGTGGAGAAGGAAGGCCACAATTGGATCAAGCTGCGGGCCAGCGACTCCCTGACGGGCTGGGTGCCCAAGAGCCTGGTCAGCGCCTCGGGCCCGCCGGTGAGGCTCAATCCGGGAAAGGTGAAATGGTTCCTGCTCGCGGTTCCGAGCTTGGGGTTGTTGGCCCTGCTCGTACTGGGCCTGCGCCTGCACCTCTCCCGCAGGGCGGAGAGCCGGGAGCGTTCCCGCCAGGCCCTGGCGGACTCGCGGCGGCGCCTGCAGAACAAGATCCAGCTCCTGTTCCGGAGCGAGCCGCGCATCCCCTCCCACCTGGTGACCGACGAGGTGGACCTGCTGGAGTTCCTGCGCAACATCGGCTACCTCGCGAACCTGGAAAAGGATCCGGGCCAGTTCCTGGCCTCCTGCAAGACCTTCAAGCCCAACCTCATCCTGGCCGCGGCCGAATTCCGCGAATCGCTCGAGGCCATGGTCGGGACCGACGCTCTGCTCGTCAACACGCCCATCGTCTACCTCCAATGCGACAAGGCGCCCAAGCCCGCGGAGGGACGCATCCGGGCCTACCTGGACGTCAATGCCGACGACAAGGACCTGGGCGAGACCATCTCCCAATGCCTCAAGCGCTCGCCGGACAAGATCCTCTACAGCGTGAAGCCGGTGGCCCTCAAGGGCGACATCCAGTCCGGGACCCTGGTGGAGCTGCTCCACTTCCTGGCGACGGTGAGGCGCAGCGGGAGCCTGGTGGTCGAGAGCGGCGGGGAGCGCGGCGAGGGGACGCTCCACAAGGGGGAGATCGTGAAAGCCTCCCTGCGCGACCTGACCGGGGCGCGGGCCGCGGAACAGGTCCTGGGCCTCGCCGGCGGCGTCTTCGAATTCCACGAGAAAGAGACCCAGGCGGCGGCCGAGCCGATCAATACCGAGAAGCTGCTGCTGGACTGGGCCAAGGAAAACGATGAGCGGAACCACAATCCTGGGGCTTGATTTCGGCGAGCGCCGCATCGGCGTGGCCCTGAGCGACAGCGGGAAGACCCTGGCGACCGGCCTCATGACCATCGATTGCCGTACCGTAGGGGATCCCCTCGACGTCCTCGCCGGCGTCATCCGGGAGGAGGGCGTGGCGGCCATCGTGGTGGGCTACCCGCTGCGCACCGACGGCCGCACGGTGCCGGGCGGCAAGACCGAGGCCGTCGACGCCTTCATCGCCCGCCTCGAGGCCCGCTTCGGCCTGCCCGTCCACCGGGAGGACGAGTCCTTCACCAGCGCCCTGGCCAAGGAGAGCCTGCGCCAGCGTCCCGGGGGCGGGGGCCGCGGCCGTTCCGGGGGCTCCCGGAAGCGCGGCCGGCGCGGACGCATGCAGGAGGACAAGGCCGCCATCGACCGCGTCGCCGCCTGCTACATCCTCCAGGACTGGCTGGACCGGGGGGGCCCCGCCTCCCGCGAGACGGAAGGCGCCGCGCCGTGATGCACGTCTCGCCCTGCGCCTGGTACTGCTTCGACGTCAAGGACATGAGCGGCTGGCAGATCGAGGATCTCCAGGACAAGACCCTGGTCATGGCCGAGGACAAGAGCTGCCTCATCGAGCTCATCGCCGCCCGCAAGATCAAGCAGGCCGTGGACGTGGAAATCTCGGATTTCCACGAGACCTACCTGCGGGAGGAGAAGCTCCAGCCCATGAAGACGGTGATGACGGAGAACCCCTACAAGATCCTCACCATCGTCACCCGTGGCATCGGCCCGGACGAGCGGTACTGGATCGTGTGCCATGCCTTCTGGAACAATTACTGCGCCTTCATCCGCTACCATGGCCACAGGCAGGAGCACATGGAGGGGAAGATCCAGGTTTTCTACGACATCGTGAACTCGTTGCAGCCTTTGGCGATGGACTGAATCTCCCGGGATTGGGCGGGGTTTTCCGGCTCAAGCCGAAGCTCGTGGCGCGGTTTGGGTCTCCGTGATTTCCGCGCCGGGACGCTACTGATCCTGCCCTGCGACTCTCCCCTGCCCCATCCGCTTCCATCCCTCCGGCGGCCACTCCTCCGGCGCGTAAATCACCCGCTTCGGAACCGCCGGAAAACCCCGCCCAAACCCGGGAGGTCCTCTCCAAGGCCAGAGGCCGGAACGCGCTTGCATAGGCGCGAAATCCCGGCCTCTCGATTGCGGGTTCGCTGTGGTCCTTGGAAAGACCCATTAACTGGTCTATTCGCCTGTTGTTGTCGCAAGCTTAAAGCCAAGCCCTGCATTGACTTACGCATGCGGATTGGAAGCAGGGGCGCAGCCCGCAGTCTTTGCGGGGCGCGAAGGCCCGACCGCCTAGGGCGCCGTCGGGTTTCCCAGAGGCGTTGCAACAATGAAGTAGGCCGGTTTCAGAAGGGCGGGAGGATGCTCCT
>CBILQL010000762.1:0-2537 GCA_966238865.1 uncultured bacterium | reverse complement strand
GAGGATGTCCCCGGCCACCATGCGCGGGTTGAGGGAGCTGTAGGGGTCCTGGAAGACCAGCTGGGCCTTGCGGCGGAAGGCCCGCAAGCCGGACGGTCCCAGGGCGAGGAGATCCTCCCCCTGCCACCGCAGGGAGCCGCCTGTGGGCTCGGAGAGCCGCAGCAGGCTGCGGCCCGCCGTGCTCTTGCCGCAGCCGCTTTCGCCCACCAGGCCCACGGTCTCGCCCCGGGCGATGTCGAGGTCGAAGCCGTCCACGGCCTTGACCTGCCCGGTGACGCGGCGCAGCAGGCCCGTACGGACGGGATACCAGGCGCGCAGTCCGCGGGCCGCGATCAGCGGCGCCTGCCCAGTCGGCGATTCCGCGGCGTTGCCGGTCATGGCGCCGCCCCCGGGATGCCTCCGGTTTCCGCGCCGCCGGACGCCTCGGCGCCCGCGAAGTCGGC
The DNA here is from genome assembly GCA_966238865.1 of uncultured bacterium. GTDB lineage: Bacteria > Fibrobacterota > Fibrobacteria > UBA11236 > UBA11236 > CBILQL01. The sequence goes on along the minus strand of CBILQL010000762.1, from coordinate 2,094 downwards.
GGCGGGCAGGGAGGCCAGCAGCTTCTGCGTATAGGGGTGGGCGGGCCGCCGGAAGATGTCCTCCACCGTCCCGGTCTCGACGATGCGGCCGTCCTTCATCACCGCCACGCGATCGGCGGTCTCGGCCACCACGCCCAGGTCGTGGGTGATGAGCAGGATGGCCATGCGGCGCGAGGCCCGCAGGGAGAGGAGCAGGTCCAGGATCTGGGCCTGCACGGTGACGTCCAGGGCCGTGGTAGGCTCGTCGGCTATCAGAAGGGCGGGATCGAGGCTCAGCGCCATGGCGATGACGACCCGCTGGCGCATGCCGCCGCTCATCTCGTGGGGATATTCGTCGAGTCGCCGCTCCGGATCCGGGATGTTCACGTCGCGGAACAGGGACAGGGCCTTCGCCCGGGCTTCGGCGCGCCCGAGCCCGCGCAGGCGCAGGGACTCGGCCACCTGCTCGCCGCAGCGCACCACCGGGTTCAGGGCGTTCATGGGGTCCTGGAAGACGAGGCCGATGTCCCGTCCGCGCACGGCGCGCATCTCCCGCTCGGGCAGGCGGATCAGGTCCCGCCCCTTGTAGAGGATCTCCCCGCCCGCGATGAAGCCGGCGGGCTTGGGCACCAGGCCCAGGATGGACAGGGAGGCGGCGCTCTTCCCGCTGCCGCTTTCGCCAACCAGGGCCAGCACCTCGCCCTCCTCCACGGAGAAGGAGATGCCGTCGACGGCGCGCACCACGCCGGCGGGGGTGCGGAAATGCGTCTTGAGCCCGCGGACCTCGAGGAGGGGCATGATGCTAAAAGCTACAAATCCCTCACTCCTGCGGTCCGGAAAGGGTCTTAGGCGGAAGCATTTCCTCCAAGACGTGGGCCTGAATCTATCGTTTGCCCCAGGTAAACGGTTAAATCCGGGTAATGTCGAAAACCGGCTTGGTCGGCCATTGGGACGGCATTAAGTTGGGGCGACCGGGGATTCGATGGTAAACGTTTTCGACTATACCGATTACCGTGCCTATCTGAAGGATGCCTACGAGGCGCGGCGGAAGCTCAACCGGAATTTCTCCTATCGTTTCATTGCTTCCAAGGTCGGCTTCGCCTCCCCGGGTTTCTTCACCAACGTCCTGAAAGGCAAGAAGGACATCTCCCTGAAACTGGCCCACAAGTTCGCCGAGCTGTTCAAGCTGGGCCGCAAGGAGAAGGAGTACTTCGAGATCCTGGTGCTGTTCAACAAGGCCTCCGGCACCGGCGAGAAGAAGGAGTACCTGGACCGCCTACTGGCCTTGCGCGGATCCAAGGTCAAGTCGGTGGAAGCCCACCAGTATGAATACTTCGAGAAATGGCATTACATGGCGGTGCGGGAGGCCCTGGCCCTGCGTCCTTTCCGGGGCGACTTCCGCGCGCTGGGCGCCCTGCTCAAGCCGCCCCTCACGCCGCAAGAGGCCAAGAAAGCTGTTGATCTGCTTCTGCGCCTGGACCTTGTCCGGCAGGGGCCGGATGGTGTCTACGAGCGCACCGACGCCACGCTCTCCGCCGGCGACGAGATCAGCCGGGTGCTGCTCAACGCCTATCAGGTGCAGGCCATGGAGCTGGCCAAGCATGCCCTCGACAGTCTGCCCCCGGGCACGCGCAACTTCTCCACCCTGACCATGAGCGTCTCCGGCGAAACCTACCAGGCCATGGTCGAGGAGCTGCGGGCTTTCCGTCGCCGCCTGCTGGAGATGGCGGCGGGCAGCCAGGACCCGGACCGCATCTACCAGATGAACTTCCACGTGTTCCCATTGACTTCCCTGCCTCCGGGATCGAAGCCGTGAGTCGGAAAACCCCGCGCAACGGCAGGGCTTCCCCCGGGGGCAGGGCCGATTCCGCCGGAAGGCTCCGGCAGGCTCTCCTGGCGGTCCTGGCGGCGGCCCTCCCGGCCGTCCTCGGCGGCTGCGAGCTGCTCGCCGGGCGCACGGGCGGCGGCACCGAGACCGAGACCCTCGGGCTGCTCCGAAACACCGACGGCTCGCCGGCCGCGAGGACCCGGGTCCTGTTCCGCCCCGCCGACTTCCTGGCCGACTCCCTGCTCGCCTCGGAGGAGCCGGGGAACTTCCTGAGCGAAGTCACCGAC
>CBILQL010000761.1:0-2550 GCA_966238865.1 uncultured bacterium | reverse complement strand
GTGATATCCTCGCCGGCGGCCAAGCTGAAATCCTTGCCGCTGTTGACGCATGCGCCCGCGAAGGAGGCGGCAGAGCCGGCGGCATTGGACGCGGCGTTCAGCCGGCTGCTATTCACGTATCCCAGGTACAGGGGAACGGAGACCCCCGCCAGGACCGCAACGATGACGGCCACCACAATGACCTCGACGAGGGTGAACCCCGCCTGGGCCTTGATTCTACTCTTGCGATGCATAGCGAACTCCTTGGAACGATAAAGGATTGAATGGAAATCCACACTGAGGTTCGTTTCCGATCCCCGCCGGAGCGGGGTCGGCAAATTTCGAAGGTGCCGGGCTGCTGGTCCTCATCCGCGCCTTTCAGTTCACGAACTTGCCGATCATGAAGATCGGGAGGTAGAGGGCGATGAGGACGCCGCCCACGATGGCGCCCAGCACGGCGATTAATACAGGTTCGATGATGGTGGAAAGCGAATCCACCACATTGCGGATCTCACGCTCGTAGAATTCCGCGGCCTTGCGCAGGAGGGCGTCCACGGTGCCGCTGGTCTCGCCGGTGGAGACCAGCTGGATGACCAGGACCGGGAACAGGGCGCTCGCCTCCAGGGCTTCGCTCAGGAGCTCGCCCTTGCGGAGCCGCGTGAAGACTTGGTCGAGCCGGGAGGAAAAGTAGCGGTTGTTCACGGTGGCACCGGCTATTTCGGTGGCTTTGAGGATGGGGGTGCCCGCCTCCAGGAGCAAGGCCATGGTCCTGCAATAGGTGGCCCAGATGTTCTTCTTGAGGATGCCACCGAATACCGGCAGGTACAGGATGGCCTTCTGGGCCTGGAGCTGGAAGCGATCGACGGTCATCAGGTACTTGTACAGGACGAAGAGCCCGATGGCAAGGAGGACGCAGAGGATGGTGTTGTCCCGCACCAGGTGCGAGACGAAGATGAGCAGCTCCGTAGGCGGGGGCAGGTCCGCGCGCAGCCCGCGGTAGATGTTCTCGAAGGTGGGCACCAGCTTCCACATGATGCCGATCATCATGATCCCGACGAAGCTGGCGATGAAGATTGGATACCGCATGGCGGTCTTCACCTTCCCGCGCATGATCTCGACGCTCTCCATGTAGGTCGCCAGCCCGTCGAGCACGCGATCCAGGGCCCCCGCCACCTCGCCCGAGTGGGTCACCGCGACGTACATGGGGCTGAAGGCCCCCGGATGGCGGGCGATGGCCTCACTCAGGGTAAGCCCCGTGGAGATGTCGTCGGCCACCTGCTTGATGATATTCTGGAAGACGGGTTTCTCGCCCTTCTGGAGTTGCTCCAGGGCCCGGGAGAGGGGGACGCCCTGGCCCACCATGGTGGCCAACTGCCGGGTGAAGAAGACCACGCTCTTGAACGGGACACGTGTCTTGCGCCTCCGGACACTCTCGTCCCATTGTTCGCGCAGGGTCTTGGCGGGGCGCGCGTTCCCGAGGCCTATCTCCTCCACCAGGATGGGAAGCAGGTCCTTCTGGCTGAGTCGGTCCAGCACCTCGTCGGCGGAAGGCGCCTCCATGGTGCCCAGCACCACGCGGTCCTCCCTGTCCCTCACCTTGTAGCTGAACTTGGGCATGGCCTATTCGAGCTCCTCGGCCATCTTCTTCTGGCGGTCCTTCATTTCCTGGTAGGCGGGAAAATATATCGGGTTCTCGGGGCTGGGTTGGGATTTCCCCTTCCATCCGAGCACGGTTCCGAGGGATACGGATACAGTGGATTCTTGTGGACCGCCGGAATAGTCGGAGTCGACCTCGGGAGAGAAGTCCAGGTCCAGGTTGAGGAAGGCCCGCTCGAAGGGGGTCTTGAGGGTCAGGCTCAGGTAGCCGCGGACGACCTCGCCGTTCGCGAAGACCTCCTCCTGGGCGCGCGGGCCGTGGATGGCGCCGTCCACCAGGTGGAAGCGGGCGCCGACGGTGGCGTTCAGGAACTGGGTGGGCGAGACGATGAGGCCGAGGAAGGGATTGCTGACCAGGGCCGAGTAACGGTAGCCGCGGCCGTCCTCGCTGGACAGGGTGACCATGTCGATTCCGGCGGTGCCGCGGAGCAGGCCGGCGATGGCGGGGCTGTAGCCGGAAGCGCCGAAGTAGGCCGAGAACCCGTACTCGCCGCGGAAGCGCGTCTGCCCCTCGGGGCCTACGGAGAAGCGGTTGATGCCGCCGCCGGCCTGCAGGGAGAGGTAGGGGATGGGGGAATATCCCAGCCGTGCCTGGTGCAGCACGGAATTGGAGACCACGTCGGATTCGGTGATGTTCTGGCCCTGCAGCGCGAAGGTGTAGGACAGGCCCAGGCTGCGGCCGTCCATGTCCTCGACCGGGAACTGGGCGCGGGCGGCGGTGGTCGCCAGCGCCAACAGGCCCAGGAGGGCGCAGGCGCGCGCGGCGCCTCTCGCTGTGCGGTCACGTTGGATGCGGACGGGGGATTCCATCATGAAAGCCTCAGTTTCCCGACTTCAGCTGGGGGAGCAGGAACCGTTCCCCGTCCTTGTCCCGGATGCCATTGGACTCCCCGTTGACATTGACGAAGAGCCGGT
>CBILQL010000760.1:0-2558 GCA_966238865.1 uncultured bacterium | reverse complement strand
GGAGACACCCACGCTGGTATTTCAGGGGTGGGAAACTGCCGCCCCCGGTTCTATTGGGGTGGGAGCTCCGAGCCGCCGGTAGGCGGCGAGGAGAGCGGTCGAGAAACCCCGGCCTTCGCGCGCAGCGCGTTGGCCGGGGTTTCCGTTACATAAAGGGGCCAGAGAGATGAGCACGAAAGAGCGGACCACGAACCAGACGACCAAGGTCAGAGTCTACGACACGACCCTCCGGGACGGCAGCCAGGCCAAGGGGATTTCCTATTCCCTCGAGGACAAGCTCACCATCGCGCGCAAGCTCGACGATTTCGGCGTGCAGTACATCGAGGGCGGCTGGCCCAATCCCACCAACGTGCTCGACACCGAGTTCTTCGCGCGCGCGGCGAAGATGACGTGGAAGAACGCGAAGATAGCCGCCTTCGGCAGCACCTGCCGGCCCAAGACCCATCCCAAGGACGACGCGGTGCTGCGCTACCTGGTCGAGGCCAAGGCCCCGGTCATCACCATCTTCGGCAAGAGCTGGGACCTGCACGTCACGGACGTGTTGCGCACCACCCTGGAGGAGAACCTGCGCATGATCAAGGACTCGGTGTCCTGGCTCAAGGAGCACGCCGAGGAGGTGGTGTACGACGCCGAGCATTTCTTCGACGGCTACGCGGCCAACCCCGAGTACGCCCTCAAGGCCCTGCAGGCCGCCCGGGACGGCGGCGCCGACTGCCTGGTGCTGTGCGACACCAACGGCGGCGCCATGCCCTGGCGCATCGAGGAGGTCACGGCGATGGTCAAGGCGAAGCTGGGCTGCGAGGTGGGCATCCACGCCCACAACGACACCGGCACGGGCGTGGCCAACTCCCTGGCCGCCGTGAAGGCCGGCGCCACCCAGGTGCAGGGCACCATCAACGGCTACGGCGAGCGCTGCGGCAACGCCAACCTCACCGTCATCATCCCCGCCCTGCAGCTCAAGATGGGGCACGAGGTGGTGTCCGCGGAGCGCCTCAAGGGCCTGCGTGGATTGAGCCTGGCCATCAGCGAACTGGCCAACCTGCAGGACGACATCCGCCAGCCCTACGTGGGCGAGGCCGCCTTCGCCCACAAGGGCGGGGCCCACATCGACGGCGTCATGAAGGTGGCCCGCAGCTTCGAGCACATCGATCCGGCGCTGGTCGGCAACGCCCGGGACTTCATCGTCTCCAACCAGAGCGGTTCGAGCCTCGTCTGGGACAAGATCCGCGCCATCCAGCCCGACCTGGACAAGCGCAGCCCCCAGGTGGCCGCCATCCTGTCGGAGGTGAAGCAGCGGGAGGAGGAGGGCTGGCATTTCGAGATCGCCGACGCCAGCTTCCAGATCCTCGCCCGGCGCAAGCTGGAGATGTGGAGGGACCGCTTCGAGTTCCTGGGCTTCCGCTCCATCGAGGAGCGGCGCGAGAGCGGCGAGATCTATTCCGAGTTCACCATCAAGCTCAAGGTGGACGGCGAGGTGGAACACACCGCGGCGGAGGGCAACGGCCCCGTGGACGCCATGAACGCGGCCGTGTGGAAAGCCCTGGCCCGCTTCTTCCCGCAGCTGAAGGACATCGGCCTCGCCGACTACAAGGTGCGCGTCCTCGACAACAACAAGGGCACGGGCGCCAAGGTGCGGGTGTGGATCCGCTTCCACGACCACGGCCGGCCCGAGGCCGAGCCCTGGAGCACCCTGGGCGTGTCGACCAACATCATCGAGGCCTCCTGGCTGGCGCTGATGGACGGCATCAACTACAAGCTGATGCAGGACGGGCCCGCGGGGCAGGGCACGGCATCGGCGGCGGAGGGCGCGGCTTCGGCGGCGCAGGGCGCGCCGGCGACAGCGGCGGCTGCGGCCACCGCCACGGCCTCGGAAAGGAGCGGCCATGGGACGCGATGAAGCCCGCACCGTCGGGCAGGCCGGAACCGGGGCATCCGAAGGCATCCAGACCTGGGATCCCCACAAGTACGCCGCCAACGCACGGTTCGTCGCCGACCTGGGCGCCCCCCTGGTCGATCTGCTGGCGCCCCGCCCCGGCGAGCGGGTGCTGGACCTCGGCTGCGGCGATGGCCATCTCACCCTGGAGCTCGCGCGTCGCGGCTGCCGGGTGCTGGGCGTCGACTCCAGCCGGCCGCAGATCGACATGGCCCGCCGCCGCGGCCTGGAGGCGGCGGTCCTGGACGCGCGCCGGCTCGGCTTCCGCGCCTGCTTCGACGCCGTGTTCAGCAACGCCACCCTGCATTGGGTGAAGGACGCGGACGCGGCCATCGCCGGGGTGCGGGAGGCCCTGCGGCCCGGGGGCCGCTTCGTGGCCGAATTCGGCGGGCACGGCTGCGTGGCCCGAATCCGGGAAGGCTTGGGCAGGGCGCTGGCCCGCCGCGGCGTCGACGCCGAGGCCTGCAACCCCTGGTATTTCCCTACGACGGAGGAATACGGCCGGCGGCTCCTGGCCGGCGGCTTCGAGGTGGAAAGCCTCGTCCTCTTCAAGCGGCCCACGCCCCTGCCGGGGGCCCTGCGCGGCTGGCTGGAGACCTTCGGCCATTGCTTCCTGGCCCCGGTG